>CAKTED010000250.1 GCA_934546725.1 uncultured Oscillospiraceae bacterium
TTGTGCATTAGCAGGCGGCGGGGGCGCAGGGGGTCCTTATTAAAGATGTTGCCCTGCTCATAGGGGCTGATGTGCATGCCGTGGACGAATATCTGCCCGTCCTTTATGATACAGAAGGAATCCTTAAGATTGAGCGTACCCTTGCGGATGGATTTTACCTCCGTACCGGCCAGCGCGATGCCCGCTTCAAACCTGTCCTCGACGAAGTAGTCGTGAAACGCCTTGCGGTTCTGAGCCATGATCCTGCGGCTCGATTTTTTCTCCGCCAAAGCGAACACCTCCTTCGCTGCCTGTCGTGCTCTGACGCATAAACGATTATATCACAGTTCTCAGCGGAATATAAGCCCCAAAATGAAAAAAATTCCTGCCCGATAAAATGTCGGGCAGGAATTCTGATATCACGGGAGAATATCGAGCGGATCAGAGGCGGCTCCGCCGCCGGGATGGTATTCAAAGTGGACGTGAACGCCGCTCACTCTGCCGGTAGCGCCCATATACGCGATGAGCTCGCCCTGCGAAACGCGGTCTCCGACGCTTTTGAGAAGCTCGCTGCAATGAGCGTAATATGTAATGTCGCCGTTATCATGCTGTATCTGAATAAGGTTGCCGTATGCACCGTCGTATTCGGCGAATATGACCGTGCCGCCGTCGGCGGCAATAACATCGTCGCCGTAATGCCCGGCGATGTCTATTCCGTGATGGTTTGACGAACCGATATCAACGTTTCTGCGGCCAAAGTAGGAGCTGAGCAGTCCCTCGGCTGGCCATATATAGCTGCCCGTGGAAAGGCGCTCTGCCGTGCCGACGCGGACGATCTCATCCACGGGGGCGGAAAGCTCCTCGCTTTCAAGAATGACGGAGGATACGACCTCGCCGTTTATGGCGGTTACCTCGCTGAGCGTTCTGCTGCGGCCGGGGACGCCCTCCTGCTCAACGACCTCGTCGCCGACAAAGAGGCTGTCATCCTCGACGGTACGGGTATCATACGCCGTCTCGACCTCCTCCGAAACGTCGGAAACGGTCTCCACATGCAGGACCTTCGCCGCGTTTACGGCAAAATCGTCGGCCACGTCCAGCAGCCTTGTGTCGGCATAATCGACCTTTACGGAAACGTCCTCGAGAAAGCGGATGGAGGAGGTACCGGCGCCGGTGAAGGACGCCGTGTATTCACCGAGCGCGGCGGAGGCGGCCTCGCTGCTTTCAAAGGCGCAGAAGGGGACGCCGTCAACGCAGATTATGGCGTATTCGCCGATCTCGTCTATGCCGTCGAGCAGGTGGGTCTCTATCGCGCCGGTAATGTCGGCATCCGCCTTTGCAAGGGTGAGCTGATAGTCCACCTGACCGTCTACGGAATAATCGTAGCCAAGCGCGGCGGAGGCGGTGTGGGCGGCCCCGTCAAGAGCGGAGCTTATCTCGTCCATGCTGCCGGCATAGCCGACGAACTCGCCGTCAACGGAGACGGCAAAGGCCACGTTCATCGAAAAAATACCTGCCGCGAGCGAGGCACAGAGCGCGACGGCGGCAGCACTTTTGACAAGGCGGGAGCGGCCTGACGCGCGGAGCTTATCCGAAAGTGCGGAAAATTTATTCTTCAGCAATGCTGCAAACCTCTTTTCATGCCGGGATAGAAGCGCTTTATTGAAAAATGGTACCAGATTGATACATACAGGAATCAAAACGCATACAAGACGTTACAAATGGTAACAAAGAGTATAATAGACCCCTCGGATGCGTTTGTCAAGCAAATTTGTGTCGATACGGAAAAAATTCACAAATTGTACCTTTGGCACACTTTGCGGCATACGCCGCGGCAATGCGAAATATACTGAAGCAGGAGAAATGCGGGGAGGTGAGCCGATGGCTTCATATGACGAAAAGTATAAAAAGCCCGAGCTGCCGCACAGTCTCAGCCTTCAGGAGCGGCGAAAGCTGGCCGTGAGCGGAGTTGAGGATGTGGAAAGCTTTGATGAAAGCACCGTGGTGCTGCAAACGAGCGGCGGAATGCTCGTTCTGCGCGGCAGCGGGCTGCATATTGAGCGCCTGAGCATCGAGGGCGGGGAGCTTTCAGTTTCGGGAAAGCTGGACAGCCTTGTTTACGAGGACGGCGGCGGAGCGCGGGGCGGATTTTTCTCGCGGCTGTTCCGATGATGAAAAATGAGATACCGCTGCAGCTGCGGCAGGCGATCGCGGCGCTTGCCTGCGGCGGAGCGGCGGGGGCGGTCTATGAGCTTATGGCCGTTTTCCGCGAGCGGTGGAGGGCGCTGGCGCTGCCGCTCGACGCGCTGTTCTGCCTCGCCTCGGCGGCGGTGCTGTTCGTTCTCGGCTACGGTCCGGGGCGGGGAGAGCTGCGGCTTTTCATGATCATCTGCTACTGCGGCGGGATGGGGGTGTATTTTGCTCTGCTCGGGCGCGTAAGCAGGCGCGCGGGGCGCAAAATCAGGGCAATCGGCGGCAAAGCGGAGCGCGTATTGACCCGTCCGGCGAAAAAAGCCCTGCGAAAAATAAAAAAAGTCAGTTTTTTTGAAAAAAAACTCTTTAAAAAGTTGCGGGAATGGTTTAAACTATATAGTAGGACAAATATACCTGACGGCAAAATAACGCAGAAAACACGAAAGGATAAGGGCTTGCGCGATGAAGCTAAAAAAAGCGGGCTTTGTAACGAAAATAGTTGTGCTGGCAATGGTGGTCTACGCGGCGGTGTCTCTTGTCAATATGCGTGGCCGCATCATTCAGGCAAGGGAAGAGCAGGCGCAGCTGGAGGCGGAGGTAAAAACGCTTACGGCTTCAAACGCCGCGCTTGAGTACGAGATAAATCACAGCACCGACCCCGAGACGATAGAGAACATCGCCAGGGAAAAGCTGGGTCTTGTCCTCCCCGGAGAAACGGTTTATTATGATATAAGCAACTGAAGGCTGGTATCATACATATAATATACACTTTAAACAAGGAGGACTAAGGTCTTACATGGATTTGGTTGTGGGAGCCGTGGTGGACGGCAAGGT
>CAKTED010000251.1 GCA_934546725.1 uncultured Oscillospiraceae bacterium
CCATGAGCTTGAAGAAGCTGGTGTCGGCATCCTCCATTTCGATGACGGTGACGTCCTTTCCGAGATCGAAGAACTCGATTGCGGCCTCAAGGCCGACAGCGCCCGCGCCGATAACAACGAGCTTATTACCAGCCTTGCTCTTGTCAAGCTCAGCCTCGGGAGCCCAGCAGACGTGCGGCTTGCGGATGCCGGGGATACGGCCGGGGATGACAGGCTCGGAGCCGACGGCGATGATTACGGAATCATACTGCTCAAGGTCGAGAATGTCCTTCGTTGCCTCGGTGTTGAGCAGGATCTTTGCGCCTCTCTCAACGCACTGAGCGGCGGTGTGGCGCAGCCACTTGAGATAATCCTGGCAGTCTACCTTGAAGGGGGGCACGGCGGCGCCGATGACGTTTCCGCCCAGCACGCCGGACTTTTCATAAAGGGTAACGTCGTGACCGCGGTCAAGCAGCGTCTGCATGGCCTGGATACCGGCCGGGCCGCCGCCGATGACGGCAACGCGCTTTTTGACGGGGGCCTTATCGATAACGCCGTCCTTGTTGAGAACGCCGGTCATGCCGGAAACGGGGTTAACGGCGCAGTAGATGGGCTTGGGGATCATGAGGTGTCTTACGCATGTATCGCAGCGCAGGCAGGGGCGTCTGTCCTCGGGACGGTTCTCGGCATACTTCCTGGGCATGTCGGGGTCGGCCATGAGGGGGCGGCACATTGCAACAAAGTCTGCCCAGCCGTTTGCGAGGATCTCCTCGGCGTAGTCAAGGCTCGTGATGGAGCCGACGGTGGTGACGAGCAGGTCGGGATATGCCTTCTTGATGTCTCTTGCGTAGTGAACGTTGAAGCAGCGGTCCATGAGGTAGTTCTGGCACCAGTTGCGGTAATAGGCCATATTGAAGTCGCTGTGCAGACCGGCGGAAACGTGAAGAATGTCGATATGATCCTTCAGATAGCCGATGAGCTCGAGCGTTTCGTCAAAATGCATACCCTCGGGAGCGATCTCGTCTGCGGAGATGCGGAACTCGATAACGAATTTCTCGCCGCACTTCTCTCTGATGGCATCGCAGACCTCGATGGCGAAGCGGGCGCGATTCTTTGTGCTTCCGCCGTATTCGTCGGTACGATGGTTGTAGAGCGGGCTGGTGAACTGGGAGATGAGGTTGCCGTGACCGCCGTGAACGAGGACGATGTCCATGCCTGCTCTCTTCATCTGAGCGGCGGCGTTGGCATACTTGTCAACGGTCTCCTTTATTTTCTCCTTCGTCATCTCGATGCAGGGGATGGGCTCGCGGCCGTTCTGCTTTGCGCGCAGGCGCTCGTTATCGGAAATGCGGGGAGACGCGCTGAAGGGAGCGTGGCCAACAGTTTCAAAGGCGGTGTTCTCGCCGTTGTGGTTTATCTCGAAGGAGGCATGGCAGGCATATTCCTTGCACATGTCGGCATACCAGGTCATGGGGAGAATGTTGTTTTCTCCGGCCAGGTCGAGCTGGTAGGCCTCGTCCTTACATTCTGTGATGTCGATGGAGCAGTTGCCGACATAGAGCGTACATGCTCCGCCGCGTGCAAACATGCGGAACCAGTCGACGAAATCGTGCGTGACCTTGCCGTCGGTACTGGCGAGGTTGGGAGAGGGGGGCGCAAGAACGATGCGGTTCTTGAAGTCAATGCCCCTGATCTTTATCGGTTTGAATACGTGCTCATACTTGGATCCCATTTCTTTCTTCCTTCTTCCTTTCAAAATCATACCCGGCACAGGCGGCCGACATACAAATACATTTATGCGTTGATTATACCATCCAATGGGAGGATAATGCAACAGAATTATACAAAAGCACATTTTATGGCATTGAAGTTTTGCCGCAGTTTAACGGCAAAAACGGCCAAAACAGGTGAAAGACACTGTGAAAATTGCTGAGAAAAGCGGGACGATTTTTGTTAAAAATGTCGGTTGAAGATTATTATATATATGATAAGATACAAGTCTGCCGCATGGAAAATACGGCCTGAGAACGATAATATATGTGAGGAGAGAGCGCATGATATTTCGCTGCCCGGTGTGCGCCGGAGAGCTTGAAAGCGACGGAAAAAGCCTTCGCTGCCCGGCCGGTCACTGCTACGATATTTCAAAATACGGATATGTGAATCTGCTTATGTCTAACAGCTCCTCGGCAAAGCGCCACGGGGATGACAGGCTTATGGTCACCGCGCGGCGCGACTTTCTTGATGCGGGGTATTATGAGCCGGTGCGCGACGCCGTTATAAGTGCCGCTCTGCCAGGGCTCAAAAGCGGAAGCCGCGTGCTTGACGCGGGCTGCGGAGAAGCGTATTATACCGAAGCGCTCGATAATGCGGCGCGGGCTGAGGGGAAAAAGCTTTCAATAGCCTGCTCGGATATTTCACGCGACGCCCTGCGATATGCAGCCAAACGCCTGCCCGGGGCTGAGCTGGCGGTGGCCAGCTCGGCGCATCTGCCCGTTGCCGGCGGCGGCTGCGATATGGTCATAAATATGTTCTCACCTCTCGAGACGCGCGAGTTTCACCGGGTGCTGACAAATGGCGGCGCGCTCATAAGAGCCGCTGTGCTGCCGCGGCACCTGTGGGGGCTCAAGGCGGCGGTGTATAAAAAACCGTATGAAAACGGAGAGCCGGAAACGGAGCTTGAGGGCTTCCGGTTGGAGCTGCGGCAGGACGTTATGACGTCTTTAAACGTTAAGGGCGAGGATATAATTCGTCTTTTTTCCATGACGCCGTACTATTATAAAACCTCGGCGGAGGACTTTGCCAGGCTGAAGGGACTTGAAAGTCTTGAAACGGAGATAGCCGTTACAATATTGCGCTATGAAAGAGTATAACGTTTGAGCGTGTCGACGACACGCTCTCGCAGAAATGCAAGCATTTCTGCGAAGGGGATGCAGCCTGCTGCGCGCACTCGCTGCGCTCGCACACTGGCAGGCTGAGAAGAGTTTTTTCCGAGGTACAGAAGGTGAATTGCCCCGCA
>CAKTED010000252.1 GCA_934546725.1 uncultured Oscillospiraceae bacterium
TCTATCTTTTCCGGGCTTTTTAGAGCCAGTGTTTTCCGCTTAGCCGCAGAGGCAAACGGGAACCGCGGCACAGCTGACCGAATTTTAACCGGCGAATTTCATATCCCGGACGGTTTATTTGCTCCAGCCTTTGAATCAATATCGTTCGGCAGTCCCTTCGGTGCAGTTAAGCGGCTTATTTGCCAGATATTATTTCCCGTCAAACAGGAGGGCAATTATTTCAGCCGGGCACTTTTTTGAATTTGTTTCACTTTATTCGTATATTTCACAGCCAACGTTATCAAATTGAAACGCCAACAGTTGATAATAAATCTGTTAACAGGATATAATTGTGCCTGTTGTGCGCACATTTTCACTATTACAGCAGGTATATTTTCTTTTTGCCATATTTCGTGGATCTGCGTGATAAGCTGATCACCAGGTTTCTGAACATTCAGTTTCACAGCAACCGGAGGAAAAACTCATGATGATCAAAAGCGGCTATGAGGAAGGCCTGTTTTTTCAAAGCAGCCTCCCTGTATCCACAGGTGAGCTTGAAGAAAATATTCGCACGCTGCTCATCAAAAATCACGGTGTTGGCATCATCGGCGGATACTATGCTCCCGGTTTTCCCATCTGCCTCGTGAGCGAGCTTACGCTCAAGCTGCTGGGTTACTGTAATCCGGACGAATTTGAGTCCGCCACCAACGGACTGTTTACATCGCTTATTGCCGAGGGCGGTTTTTCTGCGAACGATTTTCACGCGCTTCGCGACACTGCGGAGTTCAACATGCGCTCAATTGACGGCATTGTTTGGGTGCGGCTTGTAAAGCAGGATCTCCGCTGCTCAAACGGCCAGGTTCTATGGCTCGCCTCCGTCTGCGATATGACCGCGCTTTATAACAGGCAGCTGTTCATGGAGCGCATCGAAGCCGAAAAGCAGGCGGCTCTCAAGGAGGCCTACGAATCTGAAAAAGCCGCGCACTGCGCCGCTCTCAAAGCTCAGGATCGAGCCGAAAAGCTGCTGGCCGAGGTTCAGCAGCTTAATTGTGAGCTTGAGCGCAAGCAGGCCGAGCTCACTGCCGCAAACCGCAGTCTTGAGCTGCAAAAGGCAAAGCTCGAAAGCGCCTGTGCCGACGCGCAGCGCGCCAATGCGGCCAAGTCAGATTTTCTTGCCCGCATGAGTCATGACATACGCACGCCCATAAACGGTATTCTCGGCCTTTCCGAGGTATCTGAGCACTTTGAAAACGACCCTGCAAAGCTCAAGGAGCTGCGAAAAAAAGGCCGCGCGGTCGCCTGGCACCTTCTGTCGCTTGTAAACAACATTCTGGATATGAGCAAGCTCGAAAGCGGCTGCATAGAGCTGGCCGAGGAGCCGTTCGATCTTAACGAGCTGCTTGATCAGTGCCGCGACATTGTAGCTCAGCAGGCCGCAGAGCTCAAGGTGACGCTTGTAAGCGAAAATCACGTTCCGTCTGCTGATGCAGGGCTCATTGGCAGCCCCCTTCATGTTCGCCAGATCCTGACGAACATTCTTTCAAACGCGATAAAGTATAACCGCGAGAACGGCAGCGTATCCGTCAGCATCGACGAGCTTGAGCGGTGCGGTGAGCGCGTGCTGATTCGCTTTACCGTCAGCGACACCGGCATCGGCATAAGCGAAGAACTTCAGAAAAAGATTTTTGAGCCCTTCTCCCGTGAGAAAAGCGATTCTGAAAATCCCGTGGAAGGCACCGGCCTTGGTATGGCGATAGTCAAAAAGCTTACGGATAAAATGGGCGGCAGCATAGCCGTTAAGAGCCGCCTCGGCGAGGGCAGCACCTTCACCGTCGTTCTCCCCTTCCTCATAGACGAAAGCGCCGCGCCCGAACCGGCTTCGGAGGCATCCCACACTGCGGCAGCAAGTCTCAACGGGATCAATATTCTCCTTGTGGAGGATAACCAGCTCAATATGGAGATAGCAGAATTTCTGCTCCGCAAAGCCGGCGCAGAGGTAACGAAGGCCACAAACGGCAGCGAGGCCGTGGACATATTCTCCGAAAGCTGCGAGGGCTTTTTCAGCGTCATCCTCATGGACATCATGATGCCAGTCATGGACGGCTGCACCGCTTCAAGGGTCATTCGCTCCCTCCCTCGCCGCGACGCCGCCTCCGTTCCCATAATAGCCATGACGGCAAACGCCTTTACGGAGGACGTCATAAAATGCTGCGCGGCGGGCATGAACAGCCATCTTGCCAAGCCATTCAAGCTGGAAAACCTCATTTCAATAATAGCCGAGCTTACGCAAAAATAAAACGTATGCAAAAAGCCCTGTTCGAGACGGAAAACGTCCTGAACGGGGCTTTTATTTTGTCCTTTGGATTTATCCTCCGGCACTTTTTTATTTTCTCGCGTCATCCGCGCAGTCGCGCTTTTCTCCGCGCAGCATTTCGAGACCATGGTCAAGCGCAGGAAGAACGGCGGCAAAATTTTCCCTTATGGCCTTCGGGCTGCCGGGAAGGTTCACAATAAGCGTTCTTTTGCGTATCCCGGCCTGCGCGCGGGAGAGCATGGCGCGCTTTGTGACCTTGAGACTTTCCCAACGCATGGCCTCCGGAATGCCGGGCGTCATGCGCTCGCAGACGGCAATGGTGGCCTCCGGGGTAACGTCGCGCGGCGAAAAGCCCGTACCGCCGGTAGTTACGGTGAGCGCGATATCAAGCTCGTCGGCGGTTTTCACAAGCTCCGCGCTTATCATATCCCGCTCGTCGGGAACAAGCGCGGTATAGGCGACCTCATAGCCCGCCTCGCGCAGCATCTCGCAGACGAGCGGCCCGCCGGTATCCTCGCGCTGTCCGGCATAGCCCTTATCGCTTACGGTTATAACGGCTGCTGTATACATTATGCAATAAACCTCCTCTGCCGCGAAAAGCGGCTCAATCACGTTCTCTGAACAGCTCAGCGGCGGCCAAAGGTGCAGTTTGGAAAATGGCAGACCTTGCAGCCCATGCAGAAGCCGCCCTCGCCAAGC
>CAKTED010000253.1 GCA_934546725.1 uncultured Oscillospiraceae bacterium
GTATAATGTATGAGAAATATGCTTGTCAATTAAGAGCCAATATAGTTTGCAGGCAGAAATTTCAAATATAAGAAAATTCTCTCATATCAGCTTACAGGAAAGAAGTCTCACAGAGCTTCGCGTCCGCAGACGCGAAATAAAGTCAAATCATTTTTCACGGCGACATGTGCGTCACGAAAAATACCTCTCGCGTAGCGAGCGTCGAATTATGCCCAGGGAGCATAATGAGGCGCAGAGCGCAGCGCGATCCTGCTCGCAAAAGTGCAAGCACTTTTGCGAAAGCTTGTATGAGGAATATTCCTCATATCTTCTTTCATGATTCTAATGGATAATGATAGAAAAGTCAAGGAGGATTATCCATGATCTCGTTTGAACCGCTGCGAAAAATTCTGCGGGAGCGGAATATTTCCACATACTATCTGCGCAACAAATGCGGCGAATATAACCTCGACAGCAAGACCATTCAGCGGCTTATGAGCGACCAGTCAGTCTCCACATATACGATAAATTCATTGTGCAATATATTGGGGTGCCGAATAGAAGAGCTTATGTGCTTTATCCCGGACGGGAAAGAGAAAATCAATAGTCGGCAGTAAAAAAGGAGCCTGCGCAGACGTGTGGTACTGCGGAAGCTCCAATTTTTTATTTTAGCTGTAATTTATATCCCGAACTCCGCCTTAACGGCGTCTGAGCAGATGCAGCCGTCCGAGGTTATGATAACGTCCACCCTGTAGTCATGCTCGTCCGTTTCGATATGGTCAAGTATCTGAAAATCATAGGCGAACGCGGCCTTGAGAAAGCGGCAGCCCCTTTTGCGGTCAAGGTAACGGTCATAGAAGCCGCCGCCGTAGCCGATGCGGTCAAAGTCGCGGTCAAAGGCGAGGCCGGGCATGAGGATGAGGACGTCGCGGTCATCGACGATCTCACCGTCTACCGGCTCGGGAATGTCGCAGTAGCCCGGGGAGACCTGATCGAACGACGTTATGCGCAGAAACTCCATGGCATTGTTTTCGTAGCACTTCGGAACGGCCACAGCCTTGCCGTCACGCCACGCCTGCTCGATGAGACGGGTGGTTATTATCTCCTGATTATAGGCAAGGTAGGGGTAAATAACCGAGGCGCTTTTGTAAAAGGGCTGCCGGATGAGAATGTCGCAGACCTTATCGCTGTATGAGGATATCTCGGCGGGGGAGAGCTGCTTTTTCTTTTCGCGGATCATTGCGCGAATTTCCTTTTTTATACATAATAATTTGAGTATAGCGCGAAAGCAGAAAAAAATTAATGCAGCAAAATAAACAAGCTTTGCGTGCAACACCCTTTGCAAAAGGTAAAAATTGCCGATAAAGAGCGCGGGCGTTGATAAGAATTGGCAAACCCGACTTTTACGGGTTGACAAACTATTGCTTATGGTTCATATTATGACTGAAAAAAACTGTCCGGCGCATGACGAATGAGCGGATGATTTATCATATTGGAGGTTACTTGAAAATGACTATTCCCGGTGGTTTGAAGTATTCAAAGGAACATGTGTGGGTGAGCGTTGACGGAGATACCGCGAAGCTTGGAATAACCGATTTTGCTCAGGAGCAGCTTGGCGATATCCTTTTTGTCGATATGCCTGAGGTCGGCGGCACGGTCGAAAACGGATGTATGTTTACAGAGGTGGAGTCATCAAAGACTGCGTCCGAGGTCATAGCGCCCGTTACAGGCGAGATAATCGCCGTTAATGAGGAGCTGGACGATACGCCCGAGGCGATAAATGACGATGCTTACGACGCATGGATAATTGAGGTGCGCCTTGACGATAATACGGAGCTTGACGCACTGCTCAGCGCCGAGGAATATGAGGCGTGCTGCACCGAAGAATGATGCGGGAGGTCTGATGTGAAGCCTTTATATATTGAAAGCGCGGGCTTTGATCCATATCTCAATCTTGCACTCGAAAAATACCTGTTTGACGGCGTTAGTGACGGCGAGGTGATCCTTTATCTCTGGCAGAACGAGCGCACCGTCGTATGTGGAAGAAACCAGAACGTTTATAAGGAATGCAGAATTGCCCGCCTGGAGGAAGACGGCGGCCATCTGGCTCGCAGACTTTCCGGCGGCGGTGCGGTTTTTCATGATCTCGGCAACCTGAATTTTACCTTTATAGCCCGGGAGGCGGAATATGACCTGGCAAGGCAGCTGGGCGTAATAACGGCGGCCTGCCGGAGCTTTGGCGTGCCCGCGCAGATAAGCGGACGCAACGATATCCTGGCGGATGGGAAAAAGTTTTCCGGCAACGCTTTTTATAAGAGCATGGAAACGCGCTATCACCATGGCACGATAATGGTGGACGTGGACTTTTCGCGCCTGTCCGACTATCTCAATGTGGATCGCTCGAAGCTTCAGGCCAAGGGCGTGGATTCTGTGCGCTCCAGAGTTGTTAATCTTAAAAGCTTTAACGCGGATATTGATATTTCGGGCATGAAGCGCGCGCTTAAGGCGGCGTTTGAGGAGGCATACGGCGGGACGGCTGAGCTCATTTTGGCGGACGGCCTGCCTGCGGCGGAGCTTGAGGAGCGCAGGGTATACTTTGCCTCTGACGAGTGGCTTTGCGGCAGAAGGGCGGATTTTTCAAACGTCATATCACGGCGCTTTGCCTGGGGCGATTTTGAGCTTTACGCAAAGGTCGAGGGAGGCGTGATAAGCGATGCCGTCGTTTATTCCGACGCGCTGGACGAGTCGTATATCCTGAGCGTTGCGCAAAGTCTTCGCGGAGCGCGTTATTCGCCAAACGCCATGATCGCGGCTGCGGCTTCGGTCTCTGACGGATACGGCGAGCAGCTTGCCGACATTGCGGAGCTTTTCAGACAGAGCGTTTGAAGAGATATATAATAATGTATGAGCGGGCCGGTAAAGTCGGCCCGCTCGCGCGTTATTCAGGGGAGCCGATGTGTGACGTAATGCAATGCCCCTCCGTAGGGGATTCCACGGGGTGCTGG
>CAKTED010000254.1 GCA_934546725.1 uncultured Oscillospiraceae bacterium
GGAACGCGATACCGAAGCGGTCGCGCAACGGGCCCGTGAGCAGGCCCGTTCGCGTCGTGGCGCCGATAAGCGTGAACTTTTTCAGCTCAAGACGAATGGAGTTCGCCGACGGCCCCTGCCCGATGATAATGTCTATCTCGTTATCCTCCATCGCGGGATAGAGGATCTCCTCAACGGAGCGGTTCATGCGGTGTATCTCATCTACGAAGAGGATATCGTTATCGTTAAGGTTCGTGAGCAGCGCCGCAAGATCGCGCGGCTTCTCTATCGCCGGGCCGGAGGTCTTGCGGATGTTCACACCCATCTCGTTTGCGATTATGCTTGCAAGCGTGGTTTTTCCCAGTCCCGGAGGGCCGTGCAGCAAAACATGGTCAAGCGGCTCCTGCCGCTTTTTTGCCGCCTCGATAAAGACCTTCAGGTTACCCTTTGCCTTTTCCTGGCCGATATATTCTCCAAGCGTCTGCGGGCGCAGCGAGACCTCGCCGTCGTCCTCGGCGACGAAGGAGGGTCTTGTAAGCTCCTTATCAAAGCCCATGTCATTGGTAAAATCAATGCTCATTTATGTTAACCGTCCTATTTAAGCGACTTTTTCAGCACAAGCTTTATGGCGTCCTCAACGCTCAGGCTCTCCAGCTCCACTCCGCGCAGCGCGGAAGCTATCTCGCCCGGCGCGTATCCGAGGACCACGAGAGCCGCCGTTATATCGTCCAGCTTTCCGCCGGACGCCGCAGACCCGCCCTGGACCCAGGACGCATCCTGCGCAAGCTCGCCAAGCTCCTTTCCGATCCTGTCCTTAAGCTCGAGCATTATTCTCTGCGCAAGCTTTTTGCCTATGCCCGGCGCTATCGTGAGCGCCTTTTCGTTGCCGCCGGCGATGGCCAGGGCAAGCTCCTCCGGCGAGCTGGAGGAAAGGATCGAGAGCGCCGCCTTCGGCCCCACGCCGGATATGCCTATGAGAAGCCTGAAGCAGTCAAGCTCCGCTTTTGTGGCAAAGCCGAAGATGTCAAATGAATCCTCGCGTACATTGCAGTGCGTAAAGAGCTTTGCCTTTTCGCCGATTTTGAGCACGGCAAGCGTTTTCATCGTTGTATTGCAGGCAAAGCCCACTCCGCCGCAGTCCACCACGGCGAGGTACGAATCCATGTGCGTGATAACGCCGTTCAGATAATAGAACATCCCGTTCTCTCCGTTTCAATATTCCATATATGCACACGCCTTAAGTTGTGGCATGGTCCTTATCGCCCCATTTATCATAAAGGAGCGAGGACGCCGCCCGCGCATGGCAGAGCGCGAGCGCGAGCGCATCGGCCGCATCGTCCGGCCTTGGTATTTTTTCCAGCCCGAGCAGCCGCTTCACCATCTCCATGACCTGCCTTTTCTCCGCGCGGCCATAGCCGACCACGGACTGCTTAACCTGAAGAGGGGTGTATTCAAACATCGGCACTCCGTGCTCTCTCCCGCTCAGCAGCAGCACCCCTCTGCCGTGCGCCACCGCTATGCCTGTTTTGAGGTTCGTATTGAAAAACAGCTCCTCAATGGCGATGGCGTCCGGTTCAAAGGCCTCTATGAGCTGCCCGCAGTCCCTGTATATCGTTTCCAGCCGTTCGGACAGCGGCTGACCGGCAGGTGTAGTGATGGCGCCGTAATTTATCGCCGTCTGCCTCCCACCCCCGGCCCGGATGATCCCGAAGCCGACCGTCGCTATACCGGGATCAAGCCCTAATATCACCATTTTATCACCGTAAAACATATCAAAGAAATGCAAGCATTTCTTTGAAAAGTTACAGCCCGCGGCGCGCACTCGCCCTGCTCGCACACTTGCGGGCTGAGAAACGTTTTTATCATTTTACCATGCCGGGCGCAATATGGCAACTGCTTTTATTCCGTGCGGCTTTCTCAAAAAAGCGGGCCGCCCCAATGGATGATCGCACCATCGGTGGCAGCCCGGCTGATCCTTTATTCTTCCGTTTTCCCAGTTTCTTCAGTCTCCGGCTTTGCCGCTTCGGCCTTCTGCTTTTCCGACAGCTCGAGCGCCGGGACTATGATATAGCGCTTGACCACGGGGTAGCAGGTGAACACAACGATGAAGCCCGTGAGCGAATAATACAGGAACGGCAGCGTTATGAGGCTTACAAGCGGGATGGTGAGGAAGCACAGCACCGTTACGATAAGGCACGCCACGCCCGCGACCACGTTTCTCCAGAAGCCGAGAACAACAAAGAGCCACGCGTTTTTGATTATCGCAAAGCAGCTGAGATTTACGGACACCGCCGTCATATAAAAATAGTGCCGCATGAAGAGATAAACGATAAGCGCTATGACCGAAAGCGTCTTAAGTATGATCGAGCCGACCGCAGCCGTTCCGGTGCCGACTATCAGGTCGGCAAGGATGCCGTTCGTCAGCAGGTAAACGACGATTATGTCAAGAAGGCCGAAAAACACGCCCTGCCTGAAATTCGCCCAGCCGCGCGATACGAAGTCCGACATCCACGCGTGCTCCTCGCGCGCAAAATTGCGGAATATATACGTTATGCCCATCGTGGCGGGGCCGTAAAGTATGGCGGATACAATGACGAGCGGCAGATAAAGGAACGACGGGATATAGTTTACAACCGACGCCAGAATACCGACGCCCGCCAGCATATCCTGAAATTCTCCGCTCTCGCTGATGATAATATCGGCAAAATAGCCGTTCACCGTAAAATATACGACTATCAGCAGCGGAAGGGTAACGAGGAAGTAGAAGATATTTACCGTTACGAAGCGCCAGAATTTTCTGAAGAACAGCTCAAAAAAGAGGAAGAATCCGTTCTTTACCGGCGCGTCGCTCGGAAGGTCCGGCTTCGGCTTATAGTTATACGGTCTGAAAAGGCTCATTTGTATCCATCCTTTTACGCTCTCGGGTGTGCCTTTTCATACACGTCCCTGAGCTGCTTTTTTACTATCTTTGCGTATATCTGCGTGGACGATATGTCCG
>CAKTED010000255.1 GCA_934546725.1 uncultured Oscillospiraceae bacterium
CGTTAAGATCGTAAAGCAGTTCACCGTAAAGTTCGTCGATAAGGACGGCAACGCCATCGGCGATGAGCTTATTGTGGATCAGGATGCGAAGGTAAGCGCCGTTCCCACCGCCCCCACCGTTGAAAACTATGATTTCGACAAATGGTACGCAGGCGAGACCGGCTATACCGCCGATGAGATCCTTACCGCGGCGGTAACGGCGGATATCACCTACAAGGCCGGATATACTCCGAAGCAGTTTGCCGTAACTCTGCCTGATGGTCTTACCGGAGAGGCGAAGGCCACCTATGGCACTGATTATATCGCGACCGTTACAGACTATGACGGCGAAGGCTATGATTACAGCGTGAAGTACACCGTTGGAAGCGGCGAGGAAAAGCTTGCGTCCGATAACGGCAACGGCACCTTCACCATCCTTGGCGCAGAGCTTACGGACAACGTCTCCCTGAAGCTCATAAAGACGGTAAAGGGCGTTAAGTACGCCGTAAAGGAAGACTATATCGACGGCTATTCTCTCATACTCGTCAAGGGCCTGGCCGGAAAGTATTACAGCTATGACGGACACAAGCTCTATGCGGCGCAGTACACTGTGGATGGAGCCGATTACGACTTTGCGTATATCGTAAGCGGAGCCGTGGACTTTGACAGCGTTGCGGCGAAGATCCAGCTTGCCGACGGCGTTATCGCAAGCGTTACGAGAAACGGCGATGTTAACGGCAGCGGCAACGTAAGCTATGAGGATGCGCAGGCAGCCTTCGGCGTGGCGTATAAGATCGGCACGCCCGGTATGCTGGTAATGCTCCGTGCGGACGTTAACGGAGACTGCAAGGTCAACTCCGCTGATATCAGCGCAATCCTTGCAAACGCAAGCTACAGGTTCTGATTTTAAACAGTCAGAGCGCAATTTCCCGGCAATGCCGGCCTGCATGCCCCTGGGCATGCAGGCCGGCGGTCGGCGGGTGAGGCCGGATCAAACACCCGGCCTCAGCCGCGGATCCAAAAAGCAGCACAAAGAAAGCGAGGACATGATATGAATAAAATACTGAAAAAAATGCTTACCCTTATGCTGGCGTTATGCATGCTTGGAGCTCTTGGCGCCCCGGCTCTTGGCGCCGGAAGCAATGTACGGCTGCAATATATGCTGACGGCTGACAACAGCAGCTATGTCACAGTACGGACTGGTGATGAAATCACGGTCACGTTTTCAATAAAGCGCACGGACAGCAGCGACAGCTATAAGCTGAATGCGATGGATAACGATATTGAATATGATGAAAGCTTCTTCGAGCCTGTGGGCGACATAACCGTACACAAAGGCGGCCATGCCGTGGCGGCGTATGACAGACGCATTACCGGGAATCAGCCCATCATACGCCTTGGCGACATGGTCGGCGAATATGCTGATGAGGAGATATTCTGCTCATTTAAGATGAAGGTAATAGCAGGCGGCGGAAGCTCGACACTGCGATGCAGCGAGGAGCTGGCCTATGATAATGACGGCAGAGCCATAACGGTAACGGCGTCCAATCTTACCGTTACAGTTTCAGGCGGCGGCTCGGGGCTGCCGGCTTCCGGAGAGGAAACAAAGGATGACAAGGATAAGGAACCCTTTATCGATGTCACGAAGGCAGACTGGTTTAATGACAGCGTCCTGTACGTTTATAATAAGGGACTCATGGACGGCGTTGCCGACAGAATTTTTGACCCGAACGGAACTACAACCAGAGGCATGGTGGTAACTATTCTCCACAGGCTGGAGGGAAAGCCCGCAGCCGGTAAGAGCTGCACATTTGAGGACGTTCCAGCTGGCGAGTGGTATGCCGATGCGGTGCATTGGGCGCAGAGCAGCGGTATAGTTGAGGGATATGACGACGAAACGTTCGGGCCGCAGGATCCGGTGACCCGTGAGCAGATGGCGGCCATACTTTACCGCTACGCGGCGTATAAGAAGATAGACACCTCGGCTCGCGGCGATCTGAGCGCATTTGAGGATCAGAGCAGGATCAGCGCCTGGGCACTGGACAATGTGAAATGGGCAAACGCTGTGGGGCTGATGCAGGGCAGAAGCGATAGCGCCATAGTGCCGCAGGGTCATGCGACGCGCGCGGAGCTGGCGGCTCTGTTCATACGCCTGTGCGAAAACGTTCTCAAATAAAGAGCCTGTGATACCAGATGCAAAAAGCTCCTCTCCGCAGCAGGCGGAGAGGAGCTTTTGAGCGTGTCGATAAAGTCGAAACGTTCTCGCAGAAATGCAGGCATTTCCGCGGCGGGCTGAGAAGTGTTTTTTCCGAGGTGCGCGCCCCCGTAAAAAACGGGATTTAACTTTATTCCGCCATCTGCGGATGACGGAGCTCTGCGAGGCTGCCCGCATAATGGCTTCGCAGAAAAAGCTTTTTCATGCTTTGAGATTGTTCAGCTGTTTTTTGCGAGCCATTCGGCACCGTAGCGGTTGCATTCGTCTATGACGATGGGGTTTACCCATGCGTTCAGGCACTCGAGACTGCCGATGCAGGGGAGGAAGGAGCCGCCGGGGGCATATTCGTCAATGGCGCGGCGAACCTCTGCGCGAACGGCTTCCTCGGTAACGTCCGCCTGATCTATAAGGCCCTGGTCCAGGCCGCCCATGAGCAGGAGCCTGCCGCCGGTCTCTCGCTTTATGCGGGGGATGTCGTTCTGCGGGAGAACACCCTGCCACATATCTACGCCGATATCGACCATATCCTTTGCAACGTCGGTCGCATAGCAGTCACAGTGATGCTGTACCATAACGCCGCGCTTCTTTATATAGCTGTAAAGCTTTTCGTAATGCGGCTTGAGCAGCTTGCGGAAAACGTCCGGGGAGAAGAACATGCTGGTCTTGCTGCCCCAGTCGTCATGAGAATGGATGATGTCCGGGTGCAGATTGTCTATGAGCTGCTCGACGACCTTGAGCTTCCAGTCGGTATAGGCCGTAAAGAACTCGTCCATGGC
>CAKTED010000256.1 GCA_934546725.1 uncultured Oscillospiraceae bacterium
GCTTTCTGTTCCCCGCCTCTCCGCTGACGGCGCTCGGATGGAAGCGCATGTTCAGCTGCGTTCCGTTGCCGTTATTGACGTGGTTTATCCTCGAAACGCTGTTGAGTACGGCTGAAGGCCCGTGAGTATCAAGCCCCTGCATCGGGGATATACCGTCCGACAGCGGCTCTCCGGCCTTTCTGCCGTCCGGCGACGCGGGCGTTACCATACCCATGACGACGTGCGCCGTTACGGGATAAAGTCCCGCTCTGAAGCCGCCGCGCGGTCCGGTCGCGGCGTTGAGCTTATTGGAGAACACGTCCATGGCCTCGCGGGCAAGCTCGTCGACATACACATCGTCGTTTCCGTAGCGCGGAGGTACTGTTCTGATCCTCTGGCGCAGGACCTCCCGTCCCTCGCCCTCCCAGTTGTTATTATACGCGTCATAAAGCTCACGCGTCGTGCAGAGCTTATGATCAAAGCACATGTACTTTATAACGGAAAGACTGTCCGCCACATTGGCGCAGCCGACGCCTGCCGAGCCGGTGGAATTATACTTTGCTCCGCCCCACATGACGTCCTTCCCGCTCTCCATGCAGCCCTCCATCGTGGCGGAAACCACGGGCAGAGGAAGAAGCTGAGCGGCGACGTATTCAAAAACGTTTGTTCCGGTAACGTGCCAGTCGATGAAAAAGTCCACCGTTCTGCGGTAAGCGTCCATGACCTCGTCAAAGGAGCGCATATCGTAAAGATAGCCTGTCTGCGGACCGCACTGGATATCCGTACCCGGAATTACGCCGTTATTTATGGCTATCATCAGCATTTTGAGGAGATTTACCATCGTTGCCGCGCCGGTCCCGCCGCAGGCCGGCCATTCGCAGCCCGAACCGGCCGGCTCCATGCAGCCGATGATGCAGTAATCGCGCGCGTCCTCAAGACTGAGTCCCGAGCGCATCAGCGCGGGAATAATGACCTCGTCATTTTGCAGCGTGGGCACGCCGCCGACGCGCTTTGCCGTCTCTATCGCGGCCTCCCACAGCTCCGGCGGAGTATTTTCATGCACGCGCAGCGAAAGCGGCGGCTCATGCAGGGACAGTCTCCCCGAGGTCTGAAGCATGAAATACGTCACGGCGTTCGTGGCGTCGCTTCCGTCGCGCTTAAGCCCGCCGATGGACATATGCTGCCCGGCGGAATAGCCGCCGCTGCTCATGAGCGCGCCGTATTTGCTCCTGCCCTTCATCATATCCGCAAGCTTGAGGAAAAAGCAGTCCACGATCTCCTGCCCCTCCTCGGGCGTTATGCGCCCGGCGGCAAGGTCGGCTTCGTAATATTTGCTGGTATACTGGTCAAAACGGCCGACTGTCAGCCCGTGAAGCAGGCCGTCCAGCACCATCATCTGCTGGTAAAGCAGCGTGACCTGCGCGGCCTCGGCAAAGGTGCGGCAGGGATTTTCCATTATCCAGTCAAGGCTGTCCGCCATTTTGAGAAGCTCCGTCCGGCGCTTTTCCGACGCTCCTTCGGCCACCTCGCGGCACTTTGCGGCGTACCGCTTCGAGAGCAGTACTGCGGCGTCGCAGACTATGGCTATCGCCTGATAGAACATGTATTTCTCAACGCTGTCGCCATAAAGCTTCCCCTCCATGGCGACAAGCTTCTCGCGCGCTTCGCGGCCGATAGTGCCGAAGTCCTTATCTATCGCCTTATAAAACGCGGCGTTGAAGTGCCCCACCGGACAGCCGCCGTTCCCCTTCTCAAAGAAGGGTATCGCGCCGGACTTTGCGATAAGCGCCATCTGCGGCGGCATGGCGGCGTCTATATAATGGGTAAGGTTATTATCCTTCCAGTAATTCTCATAGAGGTCGATAAAAACCGGTATATCCTCCGGCGCGATATACATGCCCTCCTCCTCGCATTTATTGCGGGTAAGAAAGCTGCCGTCGCGCAGCTCCGCCACGAGCCACTTCAGCTCGTCATACTCCGGGGCGATATCCACACCCTTATAGTACGGCGAGATATTGCCCACAAGCAGCTCATCCTCCTGGACGAGGATGGTCATTCTGCTGCAAAGGTTATACATCACCTTCGCCCGCCTGATAATGGCGGGATCATAGGGATTTTCGCGGTATGTATCCGTAACTATGACGGCACGCTCGGCGGAAATGGATATGGGCGTTGTCCTGTACCTTTCGCGCAGGCGGCGAACTCTTTCGCTGACGGGGCTGAGGGTATACATGCGCTTACCTCCTCCTGTTGAAAAAAGTCTTTCAGGCAATTCCGCATTGCGCGGCGCTGCCACTGTTACATTTCCGCAAGCAGCTTCGCGGAAGCCTCGCATTCCGCAAGCTTCCTCCGGCAGTCGTCCTTCGAGCTGCCGCGGACAAGTATATATATCTTTATCTTCGGCTCCGTGCCGGACGGACGGACGGCCACCCTGCTGCCGTCGTCAAGAACGTAAACGATAACGTCCGAGCCCTGAAGCTCAAGCCTCTTCACCTCTCCGCCGCAGCCGCGCTCCGTGCCGGAAAGATAGTCGCGGTATGCCGCAACGCGGCGGCCGCCGAAGGCTTCCGGTATATTCTCATGCAGGCTTTTCATCAGTCTGTGCCTGCGCTCTATCCCGTCCACGCCCGGCATGACGATATTTATCGTCTTTTCATCATAAAAGCCGTACTTTTCATAGAGCTCGTCGATGGTGTCCAGCAGGCTCCTGCCCTGAAGATGGTAGTACGCCGCCATTTCGACCATCATCGCCGAGGCCGTAACGGCGTCCTTATCCCGCACGAAATCGCCGATAAGGCAGCCGTAGGACTCCTCATACGCAAATATCGGCGTGTACGAACCGTCCTGCTCAAACTGCTTCATGCGCTCGGCCATAAACTTGAAGCCCGTGAAGGTCTCAAAGCAGGCCACGCCGTTTTTTTCGGCGGCAACGCGCGCCATATCGGTCGTCACGATCGTCTTGAGTACAGCGGCATTACCTG
>CAKTED010000257.1 GCA_934546725.1 uncultured Oscillospiraceae bacterium
CCACCTTTACGAGGGACTGAACCATCTAATGATGCCCACGCAGGGCAAAAGCGACATGAGCGAATACCAGACGCCCGACCATGTGAGTCCCGAGGTCATAGCGGACATCGCGGAATTTATCACCTCCCCTGCGGAATAAGGAGAAAGAGATATGAACGAAAATGCACCTGAGATAGTCCGGCTGCTCGAGCAGGAATACCCGGACGCGCTCTGCTCGCTTGATTACAAAAAGCCCTATGAGCTGCTCTTCGCCACCCGCCTCGCCGCGCAGTGTACCGACGAGCGGGTGAATAAGGTAACACCCATTCTCTACTCGCGCTACCCGACGCTTCAGGCGCTGGCGGAGGCGCGGCTTGAGGACGTGGAGGCGATCATTCGCCCCTGCGGCTTTTTCCACACAAAGGCGCGGGATATCATCGCCGCCTCCATCATGCTTCTGACTGACTTCGGCGGCGTTGTCCCCGACAATATGGACGACCTTCTGAAGTTTCCCGGCGTTGGCCGCAAAACGGCAAACATCATCCTCGGCGACGTTTATCACAAGCCCGCCGTTGTAACGGATACGCACTGCATCCGGCTTGCAAACCGTATGGGACTTGCCACGGGCAAGGACCCGTTCAAGGTGGAGCAGCAGCTTGCAGCGATCATACCACCCGAAAAGCAGTCCGACTTCTGCCACAGGCTCGTGCTGCACGGCAGAGCGGTGTGCCAGGCGCGAAAGCCGATGTGCGACATCTGCGTTCTCGGCGGCGTATGCGCCAGAAAACTGTAACTGTTATTAGAAAATATACATATACGGAAAGGGATAAGACAAATGAAAATAGCTGTTACATACCAGGACGGAAACATTTTTCAGCATTTCGGTCACAGCGAGCAGTTCAAGCTCTATGACGTTGACACAGATGCAAAGAAGATCATCTCCTCGCGCGTTGTAAGCGCGGACGGCTTCGGCCACGAATCGCTCGTTCTCTGGCTGCGGCTCAACGCCGTTACTACCGTGATCTGCGGCGGCATCGGCGCTGGCGCTCAGAACGCGCTGGCAGGCGCGGGCATAAAGCTCTGCGCGGGCGTTTCCGGCTCTGCGGACGAGGCCGTTCAGGCATTTCTGGACGGTACGCTTGCTTATCAGAGCGGCTCCAACTGCTCGCATCACGACCATGAGCACAGCTGTGGGGATCACAGCTGCGGTCACTGCTCGCACTGAGGAGGCCTCTCTATGACAAAGGTAAAAATTGAACCAGGCATCTGCAAATTCACGACCACCGTCACCGCCGATTCCGAGGACGGCCAGGAGGTAAAAATACGCGTAAGCTCAGGCTGCAAGGCCGTCATGCAGATGATGGCGGCTCTTGGCGACACGTTTGACGCATATGAGCTATGTCTCGTAAAGCCCGGCCGCGGTCCGCTGTTTGACTACGCCTCTCAGAATTTTCCCGTTCACGTCGGCTGTCCCGTGATCGCGGGCATAACAAAATGCGCCGAGGCCGAGTGCGGCCTGGCGCTCAAATGCAATGCCTCGATAGAATTTGTTGACTGAGCCATTATCTCGAAAAAGCCTCTTACGATACTATTATGCAGGCAGCCTCGCAGAGTTCCGTCATCCGCAGATGACGGAATAAAATCAAATCCCGTTTTTTCCGGGGACATGTGCCTCGGAAAAAACTCTTCTCAGCCTGCTGCGCGCACTCGCTTTGCTCGCACACTGGCAGGCTGCAGCTTTTTCAAAGAAATGCAAGCATTTCTTTGAGAGCGTGTCGACTTTGTCGACACGCTCAGGCTGCGGAGCTTTGACTTTCTCCGCAGCCTGTGATATTGTGATATTGTGATATTCTTCAGTATATATGATATCTTGTTCAGCCCAGCGTTTTTTCAAGCTCCGCGACGTACCATGGCATTACGCCCTCAAATCCACGCCCATGTGGCCGGGGATCCCTTCGCTTATGCTGCGCTTCATGCTCTCCATAACAAGGCGGCTCGCAAGCTCAGCCGCCGCCTCAAGCGACGCTCCGCGCACGAGCAGCGCGGCAAGGCAGGAGGCAAAAAGGTCGCCCGTGCCGTGATAGGACGTTTCGAGCCTGTCATAATAGCGCTCCGCGCGCTCGCCGGTCGCAGCATCCAGCGTGGCGTTACCTATCTTCCCGCTCTCCGGGCAGACACCCGTGAGAATTATTTTACCCGCGCAGAGCTTTGAAAGCTTTTCGAGCAGCTCGTTTACAAATTCCGCGTCGTGCGTTTCGCGCCATTCCGTACCCGTGAGCAGGCAGGCCTCCGTAACGTTCGGCGTGATTATCGCGGCCTTTCCGCAAAGCCTGCGGAAGGCTGCGGCCATTTCGTCGCCCATGCCGGGGTAATACGCTCCGTTATCCGCCATAACCGGGTCTACGATAACGAGTGTGTCCGGCGCTGATACCATATCAAATATCCCGGCTATGATCTCGCCCTGCGCCGGAGAGATCATATAGCCCGAATAAAGCCCGTCGAAGTGGATACCCTCCTTCTTCCAGTGCCGCGCCATCGGAAGCATGTCCTCCGTAAGGTCGCGCACGGTATAGTTCGTAAATACCGCCGTATGCGTGGACAGCACTGCCGTCGGCATGCAGGAGCATTCCACTCCCGAGGCCGATATGACCGGCAGCGCCACGGTGAGCGAGCATTTGCCAACGCCGGAGAGATCATGTATCGCCGCTATTCTTTTAAGTTTATTCATTTGTCATTTTCCTTTCCGTTCATTGCTTCCACGGCCATTATATACGCGCGCGCTTCTCCGTGGAAAGTACCAGACGGGATTTTTTTACAGGTGCCAGTTTTGCGGCTCTGCCGCGATCATGAGGGAGTCGAAGCATGAAATTTTACTGCGCGCCCATGGAGGGCATAAGCAAAAGTCTGTACCGCAGACTGCATCACAAATATTTTCCCGGCGCGGATAAGTATTATGCGCCGTTCG
>CAKTED010000258.1 GCA_934546725.1 uncultured Oscillospiraceae bacterium
GTCCTGTACGGTATCTCGTAAAGCTCCGCGTAAACGGGGTAAAAGCTGTACGGTATATTTGGAAAGATTATGCTCCTCTCCGGATCAAAAAACGCCGGAAAGCACATGGAAAGCACCTCGTCAGAGCCGTTTCCGACGAAGACCTCGTCCTTACCGACGCCATATTTTTCGCATATGGCATCCACAAGCTCGCCGCAGTCCGGGTCCGGATAAAGCCGCAGCGAGGCGTCCGCCGCGTTTTTTATTGCCTCCAGCGCCCTGGGGGACGGCGGATAGGGATTCTCGTTCGTATTAAGCTTTATATATCGCCGGTCCTTCGGCTGTTCGCCGGGAACATAAGCCTCAAGATCCTTTATTCTTCTGCTCCAGAGCTCCTTCATTTTACTTCCTCCCCGCTTTTTTCGATCTTTCTGATATTTCGCTCCACCCTGCTGCGCGGCAGCATGAGCTCGTGGCCGCAGCCGAGGCAGATCATTTTAAAGTCCGCGCCGATGCGCGTTACCCTCCAGCGCTCACTGCCGCAGGGGTGCTTCTTTTTAAGCGTAAGAACATCTCCGATGTTTATATTCATAATGGTCAGGCTCCGTAATAATTTTATTGCCCGAGGGAATACTCAGGATATACCGCACAACACGGAAAGGACTGCATGGATATGTCGCATAATATTTACGCAACCTTTGACAGCAGGGACAGCGCCGAACGTGCCGCCGCAAGGCTTCGCGGCAAGGGCCTGGCCTTCAGCTTCGCCATAAGCGGAGCGCCGGAGGAAGGTCTCTCCTCCGTCCGCGCCGCACCGGCGGCGCTCAGCCTGCTTTTTCCGTACCGCCAGCCGAACTTTGCCGCAAACAGTACGAATACTTCAAACTCCCAGTTCTTCGGAAAGGCCGTCCTTACGGCCGATACGCTCGGCCTGCCGGTATATCCCGGCGGCGGAGAAACGCGCGTCCGCATCACGGTGGATGACGAAAGTCTGGCAGAGGCCTCCGCGCTGCTGCATAACTGCGGCGCTTATGATATACGCTGAGCCGAGCGTGTCGATTTTCTCGACACGCTCTCGCAGAAATGCCAGCATTTCTGCGAAAGGGCGCAGCCTGCTGCGCACACTGGCAGGCTGAGAAGTGTTTTTTCCGAGACGCAGAAGGTGAATTGCCCCGAAGGGGCAAGAGAAGCCCCTTTGGAGGGTGTCCCCGGAAAAAACGGGATTTAACTTTATTCCGTCATCTGCGGATGCCGGAACTCTGCGAGGCTACCCGCATAATGGTTTCGCGGAAAAAGCTTTTTCGACAGTCCGTGCTCAGCTTATGACATACGCTGAGCCTTTTCAGCGCCCGGCTTCGCTCTTTATGGCGTCCCAGTATTTTCTGGCGGCCTGCTCCGTTTTATTCTCTCCGTATTCGTAATATTTTCTGTCCTTTATGGCGTCCGGCAGGTACTGCTGAACGACGTAATGATTCTTATAGCTGTGGGCATATTTGTACTTCTCCACGCTTTTCACGTCCGCCCCGTCGGCATGGACGTTTTTGAGATGGCGCGGAATGTCGCCCGTGTGCCCCGCCTTTATGTCCGCCGCCGCCAGCTCTATGGCCACCACGGCGGAATTGGACTTTGGCGCCGTGGCAAGCAGTATCGTTGCCTCGGCAAGCGGTATCTGCGCCTCCGGCAGGCCAAGCTCCCGCGCGCTGTCCACGCAGGACTTGACTATGGCTATCGCCATGGGATAGGCAAGCCCCACGTCCTCCGCCGCTATGACGAGCAGCCTGCGGCAGGGGGATATGATATCCCCGGCCTCGAGCAGCCGGGCAAGGTAATGTATCGCGGCGTCCGGATCGGAGCCGCGAATGGACTTCTGAAAGGCGGAGATTATGTCATAATGGCTGTCCCCGTCGCGGTCGTAGCGCATGGCGCTGCGCTGGGCAACGGCTTTTGCGTCGTCAAGCGTTATATGAAGGCCGTCCGCTTCCTCGCGCGCACCGTAAAACAGCAGCTCCACGGTGTTCATCGCCTTGCGTACGTCTCCTCCGCAGGCCGAGGCGATATATCCCGCCACCTCCGGCTCCGCGCTCCAGGAAAGGCCGTTTTTTTCGCCCATGAGGCGCATTGCCCGCTCCACGGCGGGAACGAGCTCCTCCGCGCCGAGCGGCTTGAACTCAAAAACCGTTGAGCGGCTCAATATGGCGTTATATACATAAAAGTACGGGTTCTCCGTAGTGGAGGCTATGAGGCAGATCTTGCCGTTTTCGATATACTCAAGCAGCGACTGCTGCTGCTGCTTGTTGAAGTACTGTATCTCGTCAAGATACAGCAGGATACCGTTCGGCGCAAGCATGGTATCAAGGCTTTCTATGACGGCCTTTATGTCGCTCACTCCGGCCGTCGTCGCGTTGAGCTTATGCAGCGTTCTGTTCGTTTTTTCGGCAATGATACCGGCAACGGTGGTTTTCCCCGTGCCGGAGGGACCGTAAAATATCATATTCGGTATCTGCCCGCGCTCTATTATCCGGCGCAGCATCCCGTCCGGCCCCAGAATATGCCGCTGCCCGACAACGTCGTCCAGCGACTTGGGGCGTATCTCGTCCGCAAGCGGTCTGTACATACGCTCTCCGCCCCCCTTTCGGCTGATTTGAGCGTGTCGATAAAGTCGACACGCTCTCAAAGAAATGCAAGCATTTCTTTGAAAAGCTGCAGCCTGCTGCGCGCACTCGCTTTGCTCGCACACTGGCAGGCTGAGAAGTGTTTTTTCCGAGGCGCATGTCCCCGGAAAAAACGGGATCTGATTTTATTCCGTCATCTGCGGATGACGGAACTCTGCGAGGCTGCCTGTATAATAAAATTGCAAAAAAGCTTTATCGACAGACTCAATATAACGGTTAAATGAACTGTTGATAATTTCATGAATGCGTTGTACAATAGTGGACGGTTGGACGTTTT
>CAKTED010000259.1 GCA_934546725.1 uncultured Oscillospiraceae bacterium
TTACTGCACGGGGAGGCAACAGTTTACCTCCTCATTGTCGGCACCACAATTTGTTGTATCCGTAGTGACCACTGCAGCCAAATCACTATTTAAGCCTGTAATTTTCTAATCGGCAACCATGCACAGGCACATAACGCCGATGCATAGAATTAGAGCCAAGATTTTCTTGATACGCCTCTTGGCTGCTTTCTGGTGGCGCATCTCGGTTTTCTTTTTCTGAAACTGCTTGACCAAGAAAACAAACAATTCATCGATTATCGCTTTTAGTAGGGAATCGAAACACTACTTGCCCCAGATGCATAGCATCGAGGCGATTCCTTTTGCATTATTCATGCTACTCGTTCAGTTTGTTACACCGCTATTGCGGAGCGGAGGCTACATCATTTCTGTGTAGCTCTTATGGTCGCCCATAAGTTCAGACTGTGCCTTCATCCGCTTGGGATGCTCCGTGTCCAGTCGTTACACCTTCCCATATAGGGCTTGGCTCGGCGTTTTCTGCAACCTCATTATAGCATGACCCTCATAATTTTGCATCATAAAAAACTTATAAAAACTCCTGCGATAATTATTAGAAATACAATCCATAGAAAATCGCCCAAAGTTTTGGGATCTTTAAGACTCATATATTGCTCCCATCAAATTCTGTTTTCGATTTGCTGTTTCATCTTGGCAGCTTGCAGATTTTTTGTGAATCGAAAAATTACTGTATTCTCATCTTTCATTGCAGAAAACACATTTGATGGACACCCGTAACCGTTTTCGACAATGCAAATGTAGCCGTTCAATACTGAGCCTGGGACGACCTCCACATCACTAATATTGCCGTATGGAATTTCAATTTCTCCTGCGTTGTGAAAGGTTGTTGCAAACATATTTTCTCGTATAATTGCGACTCCGGTTGGGCGGAGAACAAGTGTCCCGTTCAGTCCCTTAAATGATTTCATTATATTTCACCCTATCGAGCAATTTCAATTTGCTTAAGTTTTTTCAAAGATATGCGCCACAACGCCATCTGGACAGCAAGCAGTACGACGCAGGGGATGATTAACTCTTGGAAATTTGATGCTGAATTATATAAAAAAGTCAAAAAATATGTTGGAAAGAATCTGCCGAATGAGAAAAGCGATAAAATGTCTGGTGCGGCAAGCACAAACATGATGACTGTTATAACTGCTGAAATTTGGTTTTTACAGATGACCGACAGCGATATAGATATGGTCGTGACAAAGAATACTGAGACAGCCAACACGATAGAATTTCCCAAAGCAATTAAAGAAGCATAATTGTCTGTAATCAATAATGAACTGAGTGCGTAGTAGAGGTTATAGCCAATAAATGTTGGCAATGCTGTGCAGATACCATAGATGAGCATCTTAGAAAATAGCAGATCCCCTTTTGAATAACCTGCCTCTATTGGTAGAATCCATTTTCCGGCTTTAATCTCAGCTGGTATCAGGTTGCAGCATATCAGAGAAATCACGATAGTTGAAAAGATCACTACATCCGATGACCAAATTCCCATGTTTTCTCTTGTGGTTTGCGGAAACAATTTTTGCATAACTTGCAAAATTTGAGAACCGTCCTCAATAACATTTGGAACTTTTTTAGTCAATGCCTCAATCAAAGACGGATAGGCAAGTGTGGTTCCTAATACCATGATTGACACGGCAAGAATCAGAACATTAAAAACCACCGTTCGCTTTTTGCGGGTTAGTTCGCGGAGGTCTTTCTTCACACACAAGACGGTTTTACTCATTGACAGACCTCCTCGAACAAGTCATCCAAAGTAGTTGCCTTATTCTTGATAGATACAATCGTCTCAGGCAGTTGGGACAAATAAAACAGCAGCCTTTTCTGGTCATTTGACTGAAATGTGTACTTCGCTTGACCAACTTTGGAAATAACGATCGCTGAATCTTGAGGCACATCCGATAACTCACAATCAAAAGTTATTTCCCAAGTATCATCCCTGCCCGACAGGAGGTCATTAATGCGAACCTCCCTTTGGATTGAACCATTGTGTAAGAAACCGACCTTGTCGCAAACTCTCTCCATATCTGCTAAAATGTGTGTTGAAAGAATAATGGTTTTTCCGTCTTCTCTTAGTTGCTTCATTATCTCCATCAGTTCATGACGTCCCATCGGGTCAAGTGCAGAAGTTGGTTCATCCAGAAGTAGTACATCCGGATTTGTCACCAATGCTGCCGCTATTCCCAAGCGTTGCTTCATTCCTCGTGACATTATCCGAATTCGCTCATTGCCCTTCAACCCAACGAGTGTCAGCAATTGATCTCTTTTTGTGTTTGTCTTTCTCGTGTTCATGAGCAGAAAATCAATGTACTCTTTTGTGGAGAGATAATCAAAAAATGATGGTATATCTGGTAAATATCCAACTCGCTTTAATGGGAGATCTTCTTTCCCAACAAAAAATGAGCCAGCGTCTGCCGCGGAAAGACCTGAAATAATATTCATAAGAGTTGTTTTTCCAGCGCCATTTTCCCCTATCAAACCATATATCTCTCCTTTGCCAACAGAAAAAGAGACATCTTTTAGGACACAATGATCCCCAAATGATTTTGCAATTCCATTGATACAAAGCATCTGTCATTTCTCCTGATCTATCTGTGCGTTTTTCTTACACATCGCAGTATCCCCCAATAGATAATGCTGCCTGCAAGATAGAAAGCAATATCTATTGGATCGGTAATTGCGGTTGCCTTTATATAAGGTGCGCCAAATTCCCAAAAGCAGCTCGCACAAAGTCCAACTAAGCACGTCAGCCAAAGTTGGGTTATTTCCTTATCTACTGTCAACAGCAAAAGATTTGCATAGGAAAAAAATAATAATGGGCAAATCAAATCATTGAAGTAGCATACTAAGAAATATCTGGTTATTCCGGTTGTATGCGATTTGAAATAGTTG
>CAKTED010000260.1 GCA_934546725.1 uncultured Oscillospiraceae bacterium
CCGGCCGCTCTGAATATCACTTTTTCTTTCTTCTGCCGCGCTTTGCCTTGAACTCTCCTCCAAGGGTCTCGCCAAACTCGGCCAGTATGTCCTTCTGCTCCTGGCTCAGACCCCTGGGGGTCTCCACGGTCACGGTAACAAACTGATCGCCGCGGCCGCTGCTGTTGAGCCTCGGTATTCCCTTGCCGCGCAGGCGGAACACGGTTCCGGACTGCGTGCCTTCGGGAATGGTGTACTTCACCTTTCCGTCAAGCGTGGGAACCTCAACCTCCGCGCCGAGCGCCGCCTGAACGATGTTTATCGGCAGCTTATACAGCACGGAGGTATCGTCGCGCTCAAAGAAGGGATGCGGACGAACTCTTACCGTTACGAGCAGGTCGCCTGCCGGGCCGCCGTTCGAGCCCTTGTGGCCCTGGCCGCGAATGGATATGGTCTGCCCGTCGTCTATACCGGCGGGAATGGTAACGTTCACCGTCTTATTGCGGCGAACCGCGCCCTTACCCTTGCAGGTGGGGCAGGGGCTGTGTATTATCTTGCCCGTACCGTGGCACGCGTCGCAGGCTACAGTTGTCTGCATCATGCCGAAGGCCGTGCGCTGCTGGCGGCGGACCTGACCGCTGCCGTGGCAGGTGGAGCAGACCTCCGCCGTCGTCCCGGCGGCGCAGCCGCTGCCGTGGCAGTCCGCGCAGTCCTCAATACGGGAGATGGGTATATCCTTCTTGCAGCCGAAAGCGGCCTCCTCAAAGCTGAGGTCCACGGCCGAGCGGAGATTCTCGCCCTTGCGGGCGGAATTCTGCCCGCGGCGCGCTCCTCCGCCGCCACCGCCGCCGAAGAAGGATTCAAATATGTCGCCAAGGTCGCCGAAGCCGTCAAAGCCGCCTCCAAAACCTCCGCCAAAGCCGCCGAAGCCGCCCGCGTTGGGGTTGAAGTTCGGGTCCACGCCCGCGTGACCGTACTGATCGTACCGCGCGCGCTTATCAGCGTCAGACAGCACCTCGTAGGCCTCGTTTATCTCCTTGAAGCGCTCCTCCGCGCCCTTGTCTCCGGGGTGAAGGTCGGGGTGGTTTTCCTTGGCCAGTCTGCGATATGCTTTTTTTATTTCGTCCTCGGATGCGCCCTTCTGGAGCCCGAGGACCTCATAATAATCTCTTTTCTGGTCTGCCATGACTCTACCTCTGAAACGTGGCAAAGCGGGAGATGCTCCCGCTCTGCCAGATCGTTTGACCCTTACTGATTATTTCTTGTCGTCATCGTCAACGACTTCGTAATCGGCGTCGTAATAATCGCCGCCGTTACCGCCGTTGCCGCCGCCCTGAGCTCCCGCTCCGGCGTCAGCGCCAGGTGCGCCCTGAGCGCCCTGCTGCTGGTTATATATCTTCTCGGACACTGCGTAGAACGCCTGCGTAAGAGCCTCGGTAGCCGTCTTGATGGCGGCGGTATCGGTGCCCTTCAGGGCCTCCTTCACCTTGTCGATAGCGGACTGGATGTTGCTCTTCTCGCCCGCATCGAGCTTGTCGCCGACCTCGGAGAGGGTCTTTTCGGACTGGTAGACCATCTGATCCGCCTGGTTGCGAACGTCCACGTCCTCCTTGCGCTTTGCATCCTCGGCAGCGTACTGCTCGGCCTCCTTAACGGCCTTATCGATGTCCTCCTTGCTGAGGTTGGAGGAGGAGGTCACTGTGATGTGCTGCTCTCTCTGAGTGCCAAGATCCTTTGCCGATACGTTTACGATTCCGTTGGCATCGATATCGAATGTTACCTCTATCTGAGGAACGCCGCGTCTTGCCGGGGCAATGCCGTCCAGATGGAAGCGGCCAAGGGATTTATTGTCTGCCGCCATCTCACGCTCGCCCTGCAGGACGTTGACCTCAACGGAGGTCTGGTTGTCCGCAGCGGTGGAGAACACCTGGCTCTTCTTCGTGGGGATGGTGGTATTTCTTTCGATCAGCTTTGTGAACACGCCGCCGAGAGTCTCGATACCGAGGGACAGAGGCGTTACATCAAGAAGCAGGATGCCCTCAACGTCTCCGCCGAGAACGCCGCCCTGGATCGCCGCGCCGACTGCAACGCACTCATCGGGGTTGATGCCCTTGAAGCCTTCCTTGCCGGTGATGTTCTTAACGGCCTCCTGAACAGCCGGGATACGGCTGGAGCCGCCGACCAGCAGGACCTTGGTGATGTCAGCGGGCTTGAGTCCGGCGTCGCTGAGCGCCTGACGAACTGGGCCCATCGTGGCGTCTACGAGGTGAGCGGTCAGCTCGTTGAACTTTGCTCTCGTGAGGTTTACGTCAAGATGCTTCGGGCCGTTTGCGTCCGCCGTGATATAGGGCAGGTTGATGTTCGTGCTCGTCACGCCGGAGAGCTCGATCTTTGCCTTTTCGGCAGCTTCCTTAAGTCTCTGCATCGCAACCTTGTCGGTAGAAAGGTCCACGCCGTTCTCGCGCTGGAACTCGGAAACAAGGTACTTGATGATGCAGTTATCAAAATCGTCGCCGCCGAGGCGGTTGTTACCGGCGGTCGCAAGAACCTCGATAACGCCGTCGCCGATCTCGAGGACGGATACATCGAACGTGCCGCCGCCAAGGTCGTAGACCATGATCTTCTGCTCGGTCTCCTTATCAAGGCCATATGCAAGAGCCGCCGCGGTGGGCTCGTTGATGATACGCTTTACGTCCAGTCCGGCGATGCGGCCCGCGTCCTTCGTCGCCTGTCTCTGAGCATCGGTGAAGTATGCCGGGACGGTGATAACAGCCTCCGTTACGGGGCCGCCGAGGTAAGCCTCGGCATCCGTCTTCAGCTTCTGAAGGATCATTGCGGAGATCTCCGGGGGGCTGTACTTCTTATCGTCGATGGTAACCTTATAATCGGTACCCATTTCACGCTTGATGGATATAACGGTTCTGTCG
>CAKTED010000261.1 GCA_934546725.1 uncultured Oscillospiraceae bacterium
ACCATATTTTTCCTGCGAGCCGTATATAGTTTTCGTATAGGAGCGCCGCCTCAGGCGGACGGAACAAAGGATAAAACGGGAGGTCAGGGAGATGATCGGTAAATCAATGCGGGACGGAGCCGAAAAAACGCGCGAAACCGTCAGAAGGGCCGGGGCGAGCTGGATAGCGGCCATCGGCGAAAAACCGGCTCTGCGCCGTGCGCTTGAGTGCGCCGCGCGCTTTGCCATCGGCTGGCTGCTTGCGGGAGCCGTAATATTTGATACATACGCGCCGTTCGGCGCGGGCTTCGTTGCGGCGTCCGGAAGCGGTATCGCGGGGTTTTCGGCGCTTTGCGGCGTGATCGCGGGAGCGGTGATGCAGGGCGGAGCGCAGTGGGCCGTTAAATACGCGGCGACCGCGCTGCTCGTTTTCGCAGCGGCGGTAATATTGAAGGAAATGAAGTTTTTTTCGCGCGCGTGGTTCATGCCGCTCGTTTCCGCCGTGATGGCCGCATGCACCGGCATGGTATATGTCGCTGGCGGCGGCTGGGCGGCGAGGGACATATTCTTCTTCACGGCGGAAACGCTGCTTACGGCGGCGGGCGCGTATTTTTACTGCGTTGCGCTCACGGGCGCGGATTCGCCAGAAAAGCGGAAAAGGCGCGTCATAAGTCTCTGCGCCGCCGCCTGCACTCTGCTGATCGCGCTTGCGGACGTGAAGATAGCTGGCATGATATCACTGGGAAGAATGGCGGCGGCGGTATGCGTAATGACGGCGGCGTATAAGGGCGGCGGGACGGCGGGAGCCGCGGCGGGAGTGGCAGCGGGGGCCGCCATGGACGCGGCGTCCGGCGGAGCGCCGGTTTTCGCGGCGGCGTTTGCGGCCTCGGGCGGCGTGGCGGGGCTGTTTTCCGGCTTTTCAAGACTTGCTCCGGCCGCGGCGTATATAATAGTGAACGCGGCCTGCGCGGTCTGGACACGGGGCGGGGAGCTTGCGCTTTCGTCGCTTTACGAGGCCTTTCTGGCGTCTGTAATATTCCTGCTGCTGCCGGACGAGCTCATGACGCGCTTTCGCGGCGACGCGCTCCGAAACGACGGCGGCAGTGCCGATAAGGCGCGCGAATATGTGCGCAAAAGGGCCGTGCTTGCCGCCGAGGCCTTTTCCGGCGTTTATGAAACTCTCGGCGGCGCGGTGAAGATCGGAGAGGACCGGGAGGAGAACATAACGGCTGTGTTTGAAGCGGCCGCCGAGCGGAAGTGCGCCCACTGCCCCGACAGGGCAAGGTGCTACGGCAGAGAGTTTGAGCAGACGCGCACTGTACAGAACGATGCAGCCGTGAAGCTCGTGATGCGCGGCACGGCTGAGATTGGCGATTTTCCGGAATATTTCAGCAGCGAATGCCGCGATATGCCGGGCTTTATCAGGGCCATAAACGAGGAGTACGCCGGGCTTTTGCGGCGAAGAGAACGGCTGGAGCGGGCGAACGACGGCTTTGAGCTGCTCTGCGGCAGATTTCTTGACATGTCGGAGGTTTTCACATCGTTTGCCGAGCAGCTCCAGACGCCTGGAAGCGCCGAGCGCGAGGTGGAGGAGCGGGTGAATCTCTATCTGCGCGGCAAGGCGCTGGATGCGGTCTGCGCGGCGTTCAGAGACGGAAATGGAAGGCTGCATCTTGAGCTGGACGGCGACGGCGCGGCGGCGCTGAAAAAGCAGCCGCAGTGGCTTGACAGGCTGGCCCAGGCGGCGGCAAGGCCGCTGTGCGAGATGGGAAGCGAGAGCGGGCGGCGGCATATAACTCTGCTCGAGGCCGAGCCGCTGGCCGTGCGGATAGGCGTGGCCTCAATGCGGCGGGACGGCGAGAGCGTAAGCGGCGATAAGGGGGCGTATTTCAAGACGGACAGCGGCCTGCTGTACGTGATCCTCTCCGACGGAATGGGCAGCGGAGCCGGAGCGGCGCAGGACAGCGGCGAGGTGATAACGCTGCTCGAGCGCTTCCTGCGCGCCGGTATAACGGCGGAAAGCGCCATGCGTCTTGTCGGCGCGGCCATGCAGATAAAAAATGAAAAAACTCTGGCATCCGCGTCCGTCGACCTGATGTGCATAAATCTCTTCAGCGGCGAGGCCGATATATTCAAGTTCGGCGCTGCGCCGACGTTTGTCAGAAGCCGCTCGGAGGTTTTGACGCTGCGCGGCGAGAGCCTTTCTGCGGGCATGCGCGGCGCACAGGAGAATATGCCGGATCACCTGAAGGCGCGGCTTGGCGACGGCTGCTCCGCGCTCATAGTGAGCGACGGCGTGGCCGGAGAGGAGGACTGCGAGTGGATATGCGATGCGCTGCGCGATGAGCGGACGCCCGGGCGCGAGTTTGCGCGCGAGCTGCTTGAGGAAGCGGGCAGGCGGAACGGCTGCACGGATGATATGACGGTGATAAGCATCATTGTGGAAAAGAGGCAAAGCTGAATAAATCGTGCACGAGAGGGATAAAATGGAAGCAAACGATACAGGGAGAACGCTATGATAAAAGGAATGTCACGAAGAATAATCATGGTCGACGCGCCCGGCCCGGAGCTTTTTGACAAGGCCATATTCATCCTGCGCGACGGCGCGGAAAGCAGCGGGGCAGAGGCCGGGGACATGCTGAAGGAGGCGCAGCGGATAGCGGACGAATATGTGAAAACGAATCTGAAGAAAAAGCGCCGCAGGCTGCCCTCAGCCGTATGCGTGCTGATCGGCACAGCCATTGGAGCCGCGCTGAGCGCGCTGGCGTTTATACTGATATGATTCTCGCAAAAATGCAAGCATTTCTGCGAAGAGATGCAGCCCGCCGCGCGCACTCGCTTTGCTCGCACACTTGCGGGCTGAGAAGAGTTTTTTCCGAGGTACAGAAGGTGAATTGCCCCGCAGGGGCAAGAGA
>CAKTED010000262.1 GCA_934546725.1 uncultured Oscillospiraceae bacterium
TGTTTTTTCCGAGGTACACGCCCCCGGAAAAAACGGGATTTGATTTTATTCCGTCATCTGCGGATGACGGAACTCTGCGAGGCTGCCCACATAATAAAATTGCAAAAAAGTTTTTTCGACAGGCTGCTTTTATTGTCCAGGTCTGCCGGAGCGCCTCCGCCTTCTTGCGGCGATGAGTATTTCGCCGATCACGAGGCTGATTATCGAGCCCGCCGTTATCGGCAGGAAAGAGGAAAGTGTCTCGCTGTCAAACGACAGCGGTACGGCGGTGAAAATGATGGATACCGCGATGAGTATCATGGGCACCCATGTGAGAATATTCAGCCAGACTCTGCCGCCGGGCACGCGGAACGGGCGCTCGGTGTCCGGATCCGTTCTGCGAAGCTTCAGAAACGCGGGGAATACCGGCAGATAGCTCAGAAGCAGCATGACGAGGTTGAGCGCGAAAAAGCTCCAGAAAAGTGAGGAGTCCGGCGCGATGCGCTCAATGATAATGCCGAGCAGGCATATGACCGAGGCCACAACGCCGGAGGCCACGGCGGAACCGGCGGGCATGCCGTTTTTTGCCCTGCGGCGCGAAAATACGGCGGGCATGTCGTTATTATCCGCCGCATAGGCCGCCGTGGAGTTCACGCCCATGGACCAGGATATCATGTTGCCGAAAAGCGTTACGAGAAACAGCAGCGCCACAGCGCCGACGAAAAGCCCGCCGGTCCTGCCGGTCATGAGCGATACGGCGTCGATAAGGCCGGAGTCCACGCTTATCTCGTGCGTGGGGACGGCCGCGCCGATGCCGAAAGCCGAGAAGAGGTATATCGCGGCGATGACGATGCCGCCGGTGATTATTGCCTGCGGTATCTGCTTTTTCGGGCTCGCCATGTTGTCGGCATAGGTGCAGACGACCTCAAAGCCGAGGAAGTTGAAGATGATGACGGAAATATAGGAAAGGCTGTCAAGATCAAAGGACGGCAGAAAGCCTGCGGCGGACATATCGTTCACAAAGCCGTTTTTAACGACGTAGTATATGCCCAGCGCGCCGACGGTCACGGCCAGCAGCATCTTTATCGCTGCGCTTATATTAAGGATGATAATGCTGTCGCATACCGGATACAGCGCTATCACCGTGACGATCCAGATGAACAGCAGCTCGATTATCAGCGACGCGGCGGGGCCGAAGCTCATACCGGTGAGATACGTCAGCAGACCGGGGCACATTACCGCGAGCGACGCCATCCACAGTGGAAAATTGATCCAGTAGTACCATGAGGCACGCGCGCCCCACTTTGTTCCGGGGAAGGCCTTGTTTATCCAGTCGTAAAGTCCGCCGTCGCCGGGATACGTCGTCCCAAGCTCGGAGGAGATAAGACCGTACGGCAGCAGAAAGGCGATTATCATGAATATCCACCAGAAATACTGGCTGTTTCCGATGGATGCCACGGGAGCCGCCGCCTCCGCCACGAATACAACGCAGATGACGGAGAGGATAACGTCGGCAAGGTGAAATTTTTTCTTTTCCATTCAAAAGTCTCCGTTCCGCGCACCGGCCGGGGGAAAACCGGCCGACGCGCGAGATAGTAGGCCTCAGCAGCCGAGACGGCGGCAGATGAAGCTGTCCAGCGCCTCTTTTGCCGCGGCGATCTCAAGCTCCGAATGCGTTTTGCGGCAGCGGGTAAAATAGACGAGCAGGCCGCGCATTGCGGTTAGGCGGTTTTCGGCCTCGTCCCAGCAGAGCGAGGCGTCGGAATCCGCGACCTCGTCCGTTACATCCTCTCCGCGCGTTGCGGGCAGGCAGTGCATGAACTTGCAGCCGATGCTACCGAGCTGCATGAGCTCGCGGTTTACCTGATAGTCGTGAAAGACCCTCACGCGCTCCTCCTTCGGCATCTCGTTTTCATAGAGACCGTACCATACGTCGGTGTATATGAAGTCCGCGCCGCGAACGGCGTCGCGCTCGTCCGTGACCTCCCAGGTGCCGCCGGATATTTTGCAATTGGCCTCCATTATCTCTTTGTGGCAGTCGTTCAGCTGGTGGCCCTTCGGGCCGTAGTGGACGAAGTGCATGCCGAGCTTTGTGCAGATAAAGCCGAGCGAGGCGCAGACCTGCGTTCCGTCGCCGACGAATACTACCTTGCAGTCCTCAAGGCTCTTGCCCTGCGGCAGATTTTCGACGATGGTACACAGGTCGCCGATCTCCTGCGTGGGATGATTGTAGTCCGACATGCCGTTTATTACCGGTATCGTGCAGGAGCGGGCAAGCTCCACGACGGTCTCGTGGTCGATAACGCGCGCCATAACGATGTCCACCAGGCGGGAGAGCACCTTGCCGGTGTCGCCGATAGTCTCGTGACCGCCGAGCTGGATCATACCGGGGCCGAGATACTGCGCGTGGCCACCAAGCTGGCTCATGGCCGTTTCAAACGAAACGCGGGTCCTCGTGGAAGACTGCTGAAAGATCATGCCGAGGTTCATGTTCTTCATAAGCGGGGGATAGTAGCCGCTTTTTATGGCTTTTTTTATCGCAAGCGAAAGGTCTATGATGTCAAGAAGCTCCTGTTTTGTAAATTCGTTGGTGTCAATAAAATTCTTAACCATGGCTTTTCCTCCTGAAAAAATATCGGCATTAGTTTTAGCGTTTTGCGGAAAAATATTATGGCGGCGGCGCATAATTGCGTTTGCGGCCTCAGGTAAGATTTTTGAGCCGGAAAACGAAAAAGCCCGAACGGGACATCGTTTTTTTGCGATGTCCCGTTCGGGTGAAGAAGATGAGTATGGAGATTGTAAGGTGTCGAAGTGTTTTGCCGCCTGTGGCACGGAAAAGGCTTTCTGGCCTTTTCCATGCAGCGGCGTTGTGGAGGTTGGCAAAGGTGTGTCTTCGAGCG
>CAKTED010000263.1 GCA_934546725.1 uncultured Oscillospiraceae bacterium
GCAGGCTCGAACTGCCGACCTCATCCTTACCAAGGATGCGCTCTGCCTCCTGAGCTATAGCAGCAAATGGCGACCGAGAAGGGGCTCGAACCCTCGACCTCTAGCGTGACAGGCTAGCGTTCTAACCAACTGAACTACTCGGCCACAAAGCTCTCTAACTATACAACTGAAATTCGACTTTGTCAATAGCTTTTATCAAAAAAATCGAAACTTTTTTCTCCAGCCGCAGGAATAAGAGCTTCGCCGAAAGAAGAGAGCCATGGCGGGCACGAGGAAATCGTGACGGTATCGCCTCCGAGCGGGTGACGGAAGCTGAGCCGGCAGGCGTGCAGCCGCTGCTCTGTTATGCCGAGCTTATGCGAAAGCTCGCAGGATTCCGCGCTGCCGTAAAGCCTGTCGCCAAGCAGAGGACAGCCGAGCGCGGACATATGGACGCGTATCTGGTGCGTGCGGCCGGTTTCGAGCCGAAGCAGGAGCAGAGAAGAGCCGCGGGACTGTGCGAGTACGCGGTAATGCGTAACGGACGGAGCGCCGCCTGAAGACACGACGCGCTTCATATCGCGCTCGCCTGCGCGGGCGATAGGCAGCGATACTGTTCCGCATTTTTCCGGAGGCTCTCCGTATGCAGCGGCGAGATAAAGCTTTTCAAAGGCTGCGTCGAAGGTAAGGCTTTTTGCATAGGCGCTTTTTGCGAAGAGCACAATGCCGCCGGTGTCACGGTCGAGGCGGTTCACGGCATGGCAGCCGTCTCCGCCGGAGACGAGAATATGATGAAGCGCCAGGTTTGCGAGCGTGCCGCTGATGCGGCTGTGCGTCGGGTGCGTTATCATGCCTGAGGGCTTATCGACGGCGAGATAGTGCCCGTCCTCCCAAAGCACGGAAAGCCTGCCCTCCTCAGGCGGATAATCTGCCGTCTCCGGCGGGAAAAGCACGCGTATATGGTCGCCTGCACAGACGCGCCGGTCAGCGAAGACCGGCGCGTCGTTTAAAAGCAGACTGCCGCCGAATTTGGCGCGGCGGAGAAGACCGGTCGAAAGCCGGAAATTATCGCGCAGAACGTGCTTGAGCTGCCGCCCAGCGTCCATTTTACTGACTGTAAGCTCGAGCTCCATATCAGAAATAGCGCTCCACAACGGCCTGAGCGGCTGTATAATCGTCGGCCACAAGGAAAAGTACATAGACTCCTGAGGTCTTTATGATGCACTCGTCAAGCTTTGCGACCTCTCCGGGGTTATAGTCGGCAAAGGAGCGCTTCAGATAGTTGAGACGCTCGGTGGCCTTGTCGGCAATGACTTTGGCTCCAGCCTCGTCAGCGGCGGTAAAAACCGTCAGCTCGTTGGCGGTGGCTCCGGCGGACATGTAAAACAGCGACTCTGCGGGAGCGTCGTTCGCCGACGGATCGAGTCCGTAAAGGCGGAGTCCGGCATCGCTGTCCACCGGCTCAAGCGTTTCGGAAAAGGCGCCGCAGTCGAGCAGCTCTTCGGCAAAGGCGGAGACGTCGATACTGCTGTCTTTGTTTTCACTGTTACCGCAGGCGGAAAACAGCGAGGCGGTTATTATAAATGAAAGCAGAAGAATAAGGCTACGCTTCATCTGATACCTCCGTTATGCTGTGGACCCTGAGATAGTCCGACCATTTTTCATAATATGCGCGGTTGAGATGCACACCATCCGTGGAGCCGTCGACCGGAAGATAGCCGTTTTCATCGGCGAGGGCAGAATTTACGTCGAGATAAAAAACGCTTTTGGCAGAAGAAAGCTGCTTGAGTGAAGCGTTGAATGCGTCAACGTTTGCCTTTGTGATGCTGCCGCCGGAATTGGACTTCTCCTCCGTAACAGGCAGGATGGACTGGACATATATCTCGGCTCCAGGCTCAAGCTCACGGATGGAGTCTATGAGAGTGGAATATTTGCTGTAAAACCACGAGGAGGAGAGATATATTTCGTTTATGCCAAGCATGATAAAGACTTTTTTATACTGCTTTTTGGCGAGCGCGTCGGTGATGGGTATGTAGCCGCTGCCTGAGTTGATGCACTCATTCGTGAGGATCGTAGAGACCGTCACGCTTTGGGCGGCGAAGAACGTCGTTCCCTTCAGGTTGCCGTAAAGGCTGAGCCCGTCGCAGAGCGAGTTGCCGATAAACGCGGCGTCGGAAAACCACGAATCCGCCACAGGGTCACTTTCGGGAACACTGTCGCCCCAGGAATAGGAGACCGGGCCGCCCAGACCGTTTTGGAATACGCCGGAATGAGCGCGCTCGGGGAGCGGGGGCTCAGGAGACGGTGTGGGCACGGGTGCAGGGGAGGGAGTGGGAGCCGAGGTTTGCTGCGGCGTTGCGGTGGGAGCAGGGGTTGCAGTCGGATGAGGTGTTGCGGTGGGGGAGGGCGTCCGAGTCGGAGCGGCGGAGGGCTCGGCGGAGGGGGAGGCCGTTTCGACCGGAGCTGCCGTGGGTTCGGCTGAGGGTTCGGCGGAGGGAGACGCAGCAGCGCTCTGAGTGGGAGCTGGAGAAGCCTCTGACGAAGGCTGAGACGGCGATGGATGAATATCGGCACTGGATGAAGCGTCGCTATCGGAGCCGTCAAAATGCATATAGCCGGCCAGAACAACAGACACAAGCATTATGATTATCGAAAGCAGCCGGAAAAGTGAAAGACGGCTGAAATGTAAGCTTTTGGGAGATTTGGGGGACAAAATTGCAGACCACCTTTAATTTATAGTCTACTAATTATAGTAACAAATAGCCGTGAAAATATCAACCGAAAAAAGCGCATTTTTCGACACAAAAATCCAGCGAAAAATTCTGAACAAATTCAGAAAAACGTGTTGACAAATTGGAATATGG
>CAKTED010000264.1 GCA_934546725.1 uncultured Oscillospiraceae bacterium
GACCGGTGCCTCGGAAAAAACACTTCTCAGCCCGCAAGTGTGCGAGCGCAGCGAGTGCGCGCGGCGGGCTGCATCTCCTTCGCAGAAATGCTGGCATTTCTGCGAGAACAGGCAAGCGCCCTGCCGCAAATTACGGTGGGCGCTTGCTGATCTGCTTATTTTCTGTATTCAAATTCGAGGTCGTAAAGGCTTACGGTGTCGCCCTCGTGTATACCCATATCCTCCAGCCGCTCAAAAAGGCCGCAGTTTCTCAGCGTGCGGTCAAAATACATGCGCGATTCGCTGTCCGAGAAGTTCACGCTGCAAAGCAGCCTCTCCAGCCACTCGCCCTCGACGATGTACACGCCGTCCTCAACATGTATGCTGAGCTCGTCGCTCGTGCCGGGCTTGACCTCCGGCTCAACGTAGTCCGGCTCAAAGACCTGAACTGGCGGCAGCTTGCTGAGCTTTTCCGCCGTTGCCTGCACAAGCTCCCTTACGCCCTGATGCGTCGCGGCGGATATCTCAAAGAGCTCATAGCCCTTTTCCTCAATATAGCTTCTGAAGCGCTCGAGCAGCTCCGGATCCTCGACGATATCGCACTTGTTCGCCGCCACTATCTGCGGGCGCGCGGCAAGCTCAGCATTATACCGCACGAGCTCCTCGTTTATGGCCTCAAAATCCGCGATTGGGTCGCGCCCCTCGCTGCCGGAAACGTCCACAACGTGGATTATGAGGCGGCAGCGCTCGATATGGCGCAGGAAATCGTGCCCGAGACCCGCGCCCTCGGAAGCGCCCTCGATTATGCCGGGGATATCCGCCATGACGAAGGACAGGCCCTCGCCCGCGTAAACAACGCCGAGATTGGGATAAAGCGTCGTGAAATGATAGTTGGCTATCTTCGGGTGCGCCTTGGAAACCACGGACAGCAGCGTGGACTTGCCCACGTTCGGGAAGCCCGCCAGGCCAACGTCCGCCAGCAGCTTCAGCTCCAGCACGACCTCGCGGCGCTGGCCGGGCATGCCCGGCTTTGCAAAGCGCGGAGCCTGCCGCGTGGGCGTGGCAAAATGCTTGTTGCCCCAGCCTCCGTTGCCGCCGCGCGCCAGGACATAGCGCCCGTCGCCGGAGATGTCCTGAATTATCGCGCCCGTTTCCTTATCGCGCACGAGCGTTCCGCGCGGCACCCTTATGACGAGGTCGTCGCCGTCGCGGCCGGTTTTCATGCCGCCCTGACCGTCCACTCCGTTCGGCGCGACATATTTGCGCTTATAGCGAAAGTCCATCAGCGTGGACATATTATCGTCCGCAACGAGGACGATATCGCCGCCTCTGCCGCCGTCTCCGCCGTCCGGGCCACCCGCGGCGACGTACTTCTCTCTGTGGAACGCGACAACGCCGTTGCCGCCCTTGCCGGCGATAACGGTTATTGTGGCCTTATCAACAAACATGGCCATGGCATTACCTCCCTGTCATAAAAAACAGGACGGGAAAATCCCCGTCCTGTCAAATAGCCTTTGCTGCTTTTTGAAAAATTATTCGGCGATCTCGTAAACGGAAACCTTTTTGCGATCCTTGCCGAGACGCTCGAAGCGGACGGTACCGTCCTTGAGGGCAAAGAGAGTATCGTTGCTGCCTCTGCCGACGTTCGTGCCGGGATGGATCTTCGTGCCGCGCTGAGTCACGAGAATGTTGCCTGCCAGGACGAACTGGCCGTCTGCTCTCTTGGGACCAAGGCGCTTGGACTTACTGTCACGACCGTTTTTGGTCGAGCCCATACCTTTCTTATGTGCCATTTGAATTACACCTCCAAATATCTGTTAGAAAAATTTTTTACGCAAGCTTGATGCTCTCGATCTGAACCTGCGTATAGGGCTGTCTGTGGCCCTGGCGTTTTCTGTAACCCTTCTTGGGCTTATACTTGAAGATGTGAATCTTCTTACCCTTGCCGTTTTTAACGACCTTCGCGGTAACCTTTGCGCCGTCAACAGTGGGAGCGCCGAAAGCGGTGGTACCGTCGCCGACAACGGCGAGGACCTTATCAAACGTTACCTCGTCTCCCGCTTCGACAGCCAGCTTCTCGATGAAGACGATATCGCCCTCGCCGACTCTGTACTGCTTTCCGCCGGTTTCAATGATTGCGTGCAGCATGTTGCACCTTCCTATTATAACAGTCTCGCTATCCCGGGCGGAAGCAGAGCTTCGCTTGCAGACCCTTTCAAAGCGGCTTTGAAAGTATATCATCCATTTTGCCGAAAGTCAAGTATTAAAGGCGCCTTTTGCGCATTTTTTGTTTTTGCACGTTATTCAGAGTGGGCAGGGACGTAATGCGGAATTCATCATGCGAAATTTTTCGCTGTCTTGTATGGAGAATGCGTGAACGGTTATCTGCTGTCATTCAGAGGGAGCGATTATCACGATTTTTTCCGTCATTCAGAGCCTGCGTCAGCAGGCGAAGAATCCCCCCATATGGTTCCACCGGGTAACGACAACGCACTGCCCAGCCCCTGACCGGGGGATTCCACGGGGTGCTGGCGCACCCCTCTGAATGACGGAAACTTTGGGCTTTCGCGTCCACTGTTTACTGCTCTGCCCCTGCATGGGGGATCCCCGCTTTGCGAGGATGACGACGTAAACTGTGAACCTCTCGCGTCCACGGTTTGGTCCCATGCCCCTCCGTATGGGGATTCCACGGGCTTCGCCCTCTGAATGACGGAAGTGGCCGGTATTTCGCGTCCACATCTTCCTCGTCCACCGTGGCGCAAAAAGGCGGCCTTCCTCACGGAAAGCCGCCTTTTCAGCCTTAAATAAACGCAGAGCATCCGGCGAAATTACTCGCCGTCGTCCTCATCGTCCTCGT
>CAKTED010000265.1 GCA_934546725.1 uncultured Oscillospiraceae bacterium
TCATTCAGAGGCCGCAGGCCGTGGAATCCCCAAAGGAGGGGCATGGCAGTATGATATCGTTACTTCGGCGGAACCATTTGGGGGATTCTTCGGTCGCTTCGCTCCCTCTGAATGACGTGCAGGAGGGAGGTGCGCAGCAGGGTGCGTGTGTAACAGTGGACGCGGGGACCCAAAGCTTCCGTCATTCAGAGGCCGCAGGCCGTGGAATCCCCAATGGAGGGGCATGGCAGTCCGTTGTCGTTACCCTGGAGGAACTAACCGGGGGGATTCTCGCGCAGAGCGCGAGAATGACAGCAGAGTTTGAGAGGTACGTTGTCGTTACCTGTACGAACCATCCAGGGGATTCTTCGGTCGCTACGCTCCCTCTGAATGACAGCAATATTTTAGCTCACGCTCCCTCTGAATGACAGCAATATTTTAGCTCACGCTCTCTCTGAATGACGGCAATATTCAACCCCGCTTCCTCTGAATGACGTGCATACAACAAGCGCGCAGTTTACTTTATCGTGTTCAGAAAGCGCCTGAGACGAACAAGCGCCTCGGTAAGGTCCTCCATGGAGGCGGCGTAGCACATGCGCACGAAGCCCTCGCCGCCGGGGCCGAAGGCCGTTCCGGGAATGGCGGCCACGCGCTCGGCGAGCAGAAATTTCTCGCAGAATTCGTCGCTCGTCATGCCGGTGCTCCTGATGCAGGGGAAAACGTAGAACGCGCCGCGCGGCTCATAGCACTCAAGCCCCGCCTCGCGCAGACCGCGGACGAGGAAGCGGCGGCGGTGGTCGTAATCCTTGCGCATGGCCTCAATGTCGCGGTCGCCCTCCTTCATGGCCTCAATGGCGGCGTACTGGCTCGTCGTGGGCGCGGACATGATGCCGAACTGGTGCAGCTTGACGAGCTGCTTTATCGCCTCCGGCGCGGCGCAGAGGTAGCCCATGCGCCAGCCGGTCATGGCGTAGGCCTTGGAAAAGCCGTTTACAACGATGGTGCGGTCATAAAGCTCGGGGATATTCGCGGGCGAGCAGTGATGTCCGCCGTAGGTGAGCTCGGCGTAGATTTCGTCCGAGATGATGGCGATGTTCGTATCTCTCAGCACCCCGGCAAGCGCCTCAAGGTCGGCGCGCTCCATTATGCCGCCCGTCGGGTTGCAGGGATAGGGCAGCACGAGAGCCTTGGTTCTGGGCGTTATGGCGGCGCGAAGCTCATCGGCTGTGAGCTTGAAGTTGTGCTCCTGCTTCGTTTCCACGAGGACGGGAACGCCGCCGGCCATGACCGTGAGCGGCTCGTAGCAGACGAAGGAGGGGCTGGGGATGATGACCTCGTCGCCCGGCTCAACGAGCACGCGCAGCGCAAGGTCTATGCCCTCCGAGCCGCCGACGGTGACGATTATCTGCTTCGCCGGGTCGTAAACAAGGCCGAAGCGGCGCAGCATGTACTTTGAAATTTCCGTGCGCAGGGCCATCATGCCGGCGTTCGGCGTGTAGCGGGTGAAGCCCTTTTCAAGCGAGTATATACCGGCGTCGCGGATGTGCCAGGGGGTGGTGAAATCCGGCTCGCCGATGCCGAGAGAGATGGCGTCGTCCATCGTCTCGAGCAGGTCAAAGAATTTTCTGATGCCAGAGGGGCGCAGAGATCTGACCTTTTCGGAAAGAATACTGTTGAAATCCATCAGCAGAAGGCCACCCTTTCCTCCTGGCGGGGCGCGGTCTCAAAAACGCTGTGCTTCTCCTTGTACTTTTTGAGGATAAAGTGCGTGGCCGTGCCGATAACGCCGTCGATGGTGGAAAGGCGGACGGAAACGAAGTTTGCGACCTCCTTGAGCGTGCGGCCCGTGATGATGACCGTGAAGTCATACGCGCCGGACATGAGGTAAAGGCTCTCAACCTCCTCAAACTGATAAATGCGCTCCGCGATGCGGTCAAAGCCGTCGCCGCGCTGGGGAGTTACCTTGACCTCTATAAGCGCCGTGACGATCTCCTCGCCGGTGCGGTCCCAGTCCACCATGGCCTTGTAGCCAAGGATGACCCTGTCCTTCTCCAGTTCCTTCACCGCGTCAGCTACCGCGGCCTCGTCCGCGCCGAGCATTGCCGCCATCTGCTCATTGGTGGTGCGGCAGTCCTTTTCAAGCATTCTGAGTATTTCGCTGTTCATTGTCATTGCTGTGATCTCCCTTCATCCGGCAAGCCGGGCGTTTTTTTATATCGCAGAATATAAAAATCCAAATTAAAATAGACTTATATTATACTATATTATATGGATGTTTGAAAGATGTATTTTTGCCATAAAGGAGGCGAAGCGGCGATTTTTTTTGAATATTTTTGTTCCCGCGCGGAAAAGATAGGCCTGAATATATTTCTGAAAGGATGTTTTAAACCGTGATAATGGATAAGATAGCGCTTATTCTTGTGATAATCGGCGCGCTGAACTGGGGCAGCGTCGGCATTTTCAATTTCGACGCCGTAGCGTTCCTCTGCGGCGGCCCCGGCACGGTGAGCCGCGTGATCTTTACGCTCGTCGGCCTGGCGGGACTGTGGTGCATCTCCCTCCTCTTCCGCGAAAAGCCCACCCCGGCTGAGGAACGGGGGATGTAATGCGGAATTATTGCTGTCTGGAGAATGTGCGGGCTGTTATTCATGGTGAGAGAGGGTAAAGTTTTTTTTCGTCATTCAGAGAGAGCGGGGGTTGAATATTGCTGTCATTCAGAGCCTGCGCAAGCAGGCGAAGAATCCCCCCAAAATCCTGCTGTCATTCAGAGGGAGCCGCAGGCGACCGAAGAATCCCCTCGTTGGTTCCTCCGGGGGGAACGACGACGTACTGCTCTGCCC
>CAKTED010000266.1 GCA_934546725.1 uncultured Oscillospiraceae bacterium
TTCTTGCGTCGCGGCATGCCTTGCAGCGCTGGGGCTCATTCTGGAAGCCTCTCTCTGCATAGAACTCCTGCTCGCCGGCAGTGAAAACGAACTCATTGCCGCATTCCTTACAAACCAGTGTCTTGTCTTCGTACATTAGAAAATCCTCACTTTTGACAAAATCTTGCCCTCTATGGGGCTATATTGCGTTCAGCCTTTGCTGATATCGCCGGAATTAATGAATTGCGCCAATTTTTTTCTGACGCGCTGGACCGCGTTGTCTATCGACTTCACGGGTTTGTTGACTTCTGAAGCTATTTCCTGATACGACAGTCCCTTTAAGTAAAAACCTAATATTTCAGCTTCAAGTTTGGAGAGGCAAGCAAGGAAATCAGCCCGAAAGCTGCTGGTGTTTTCCCTGTCGATTATCTCGTCCTCGGGTCCTCGCTGGAAAGCATCGTGCAAATCATTAAATGTATCTGCCTGATTTTCGTCAAAAAAGGGGGATTCAAGGGATAAGCAATCATCGAGTGAGACATTCTTTTTGCCGCAGGATGCTCTGATCGCGGAAAAAAGCCTTCTCTTAATGCAAAGCTCGGCATAGGTCTTAAAGCTTGCCCCGCCCTCGAAGGAAAAATTTCGTATAGCGGAAATAAGCCCGATCATCCCCTCCTGTATAAGATCCTCGCTTTCTCCTCCAACGAGGAAATACGCGCGGGAACGGGCTTTAACAATAACGCTGTATCTTTCGATCAGCTCTTCCTCTGCTGAGGCGCTGCCTGCCCTTGCGGACGCAAGCAGCTGCTCATCACCAGGGCGCTCGGAACACTTTTCAACCATACCATACCTGCTTTATGGCTCTCATTATAACCGCTGACTCACAAAAAGTCAAGAGGAGAAAATAATTTTTTAACATTTTATGCTGCTGTTTCCGTCAGGTTTCGGCGGTAATAACATCTGCCAGTCTCTGCGCCGTTTCCCTGGCCTTATTCGCGTCGAACGCCTCCACCATTACTCTGATGAGGGCCTCCGTGCCGCTCGGGCGAATGAGCACCCGTCCGTTGTCGCCAAGCTCGGCCTCGGCTTTTTCGACCTCCGCCTTCAGGCGCTCGCCTGCCATGATGCGCTTCTTTTCGGCCTCGTCTCTGACGGGAACGTTTATAAGCTCCTGCGGATACTGGACGAATTCGGAGGCAAGCACGGAAAGCGGCTTTTTCTCCCCGGCAAGCAGCGTGAGTATCTTCACGGCGGCAAGCTGACCGTCGCCCGTCGTTGAATCATCAAGGAAGATGAGGTGGCCGGACTGCTCTCCGCCAAGGTTTGCGCCGATCTGCTGCATCATTTCCAGCACGTTTCTGTCCCCGACGGGGGCGCAGCGCAGCTCCATACCGTGCTTCTCGGCGTAGAGCCTGAAGCCGATGTTTGACATCACCGTCGCCACTATGCAGTTATTCTTCAGCCTGCCCTCGCGCTGCATCGCGCTGCCGCAGATGGCCATGATGTGGTCGCCGTCAAGCTCGTTTCCGTTCTCGTCCACCACGAGACAGCGGTCCGCGTCGCCGTCAAAGGCGATGCCGATATCATACCTGCCCTCGCGCACAGTCCGGCTGAGTATCTTCATATTCGTCGAACCGCAGTCGGTATTGATATTCACGCCGTCCGGCTCATTATGAATGAGCTTGAGATCGATATCAAAGCGGGAAAACAGCCGCTCCGCAGTTACTGAGGAAGCGCCGTTTGAGCAGTCGACGGCCACGCGCAGGCCGGATATGTTCCCCGCCGCCGAGGCAAGCCTTTCAATATAGGCGGAAACGTATTTATCCTTCCCTCCAAGCACGCGTCCTATGTCTGCTCCGGTGGCTTTTTTTACGGGGCGGTCATTGAGGATCATGTCCTCTATCTCATCCTCAAGCTTATCGGAAAGCTTGAAGCCGCTGCCGTTAAATATCTTTATGCCGTTATACCGAAAGGGATTGTGCGACGCGGATATCACTATCCCCGCGTCCGCTCCCGCCTGAACGGTTATGTACGCCACGCCGGGCGTGGGGATAACGCCGAGCGGTATAACGTCCGCTCCCGCCGAGCAGAGGCCCGCCGTCAGCGCCGCCTCGAGCATATCGGAGGAAATGCGCGTATCCTTGCCGATAGTAAAGACCGGACGGGCGGATTTCTCCGCCGCCAGCACCGACGCCGCCGCCTGGCCCACTCTGAACGCAAGCTGAGCGTCAAGTCCCTCGTTTGCTACACCGCGAATACCGTCCGTTCCAAACAGTTTTCCCATATCTGCAACATTCCTTTTATGTTCAATTAAATATCGAGCGTCTGCTGGCCGGGCATGACGCCGCGTCCCGCCGCTCCGTCAGGCGCGGGCAGGCCGAGATGCTCATACGCAAGACGCGTAACGCAGCGGCCGCGCGGTGTGCGCGTTATGAAGCCCTGCTGGAGCAGATACGGCTCATAAACGTCCTCTATCGTCACGGCCTCCTCGTTTATCGTGGCCGCCAGGGTCTCCAGTCCGACAGGTCCGCCGCCGTAATTTGTAATGATGCTCCTCAGAAGTCTCCTGTCCACCGCGTCAAGACCGAGATGGTCTATCTCCAGTCTCGTCAGCGCATCGTCCGCCACCTCGCGCGTTATCACGCCGTCTGCGCAGACCTGCGCAAAATCGCGCACGCGGCGCAGCATGCGGTTGGCTATACGCGGCGTTCCGCGCGAGCGGCGCGCTATCTCCATCGAGCCGCCGGAGTCTATCTCTATCCTGAGGAGGCTTGCGCTGCGCTCAATGATCTTCTGCAGCTCCTCCGGCTCATAAAGCTCCAGCTTCAGAATAACGCCGAAG
>CAKTED010000267.1 GCA_934546725.1 uncultured Oscillospiraceae bacterium
CATTATATGCCGCCGCGCAGTCCGCGCTGATTTTGTCCTCGCCAATGGGGGTATAGGACGAAAACTCTATGTCCGTAAAGTCGATATATCCGTCCATAAAGGAGGGAAGGAGCTCTTCGGCGCTTGCGCCGTTTATAAGGCTCACCTCAAAATAAATGCTGTCCGCGGACTCTCCGTCAGCTCGAGTAAAGCGATATGCGTTGCTGGAAAAATCCTCGGAAAAGCGACTGCCGTCGCAGAATACGGTGAAGCCGAGGGCGGGGTCGCTTCGCAGCTGCTCCGTATATGCCGAGGCCTCAGCATAGTGATATTCGCCGTTTATATATGCCGAAAGCTGGCGCGTTTCAGGCTCGGCGCTCGGGGCGGAGGTAACGTCCGGACTTGCGGGGGCGGACGGCGAAGCCGACGGAGCAGGGTCGGCTGAGGAGACGGGAGAGCCTGTGGGTTCGGGCGGCTGCGAGGCCGCCGTTTGAGAGGGAGACGCGTCAGGCGAGGGGCTGTCGCCGCCGCTGCCGGAGCAGGCGGAGAGCGAAAGCAGGAGTATGGCTGACGCGATAAAAAGCGCTGTTTTTTTCATGGTTTTCATATTTCCTTTCGCGGTGCGGCGAAGGGGCTTATCCTTCGCGGGAAAGAAGCTCGATTCCGTGACGAACGCGGCGAAGGGTCTCGTTCCTGCCGAGGAGGCAGGCAATCTCAAAAGCGCCGCCGGGAGTAACGGTCTGGCCGGATATCGCGATGCGAAGAGGCCAAAGGACCTTTGCGTTTTTAAGCTCGTGCGCAGTGGCATAGTCTATGAGGGTATCGTGGATATTATCCATGCTCCAGTCGGAAATGCCTTCAAGAAGAGGGAGAACGGCGGTGAGTATCTCGAGCGAAACGGCCTTATCGGTTTTGGATTTTTTGTTTATATAGAGCTCGGTGGAATAATCCGGAAGGGTTTTGAGAAAGGCTATATGAGCGGGAATATCCGTAAGCTTCTCGCAGCGCTGCTGGAGAAGAGAGGCGATGAGAACGCTGTCCATCCCCTCGGGAACGGCGCTGAGAATGTAGGGCTTCGCGGCCTCGTGGAACTGCTCAGGGGTGAGCGCGCGGATATATTCGGCGTTGAAATATGTGAGCTTCACGGGGTCAAAGATAGCGGGAGATTTTGAAAGACCTTTGAGATCAAAGGCCTCCACAAGCTCGGGAAGGGTGAAAAGCTCGCGCTCGCCCGCCGGGCTCCAGCCGAGCAGGGCAACGTAGTTTATTATGGCCTCCCTGAGGTAGCCCCGCGCGAGAAGATCGTCATAGGTGGGGTCGCCGTGGCGCTTGCTGAGCTTGTGCTGAGCGTCGCGCATAACGGGGGAGCAGTGGATGTAAACCGGGGTCTTCCAGCCGAAGCCCTCATAGAGAAGATTGTATTTCGGCGTGCTGGAAAGGTATTCCGTCCCGCGAACAACGTGGGTTATGCCCATGAGGTGATCGTCTATGACGTTTGCAAAGTTATAGGTGGGCAGTCCGTCGCGCTTCATAAGCACCTGGTCATCAAGATCGGAGTTGGGGACGGTTATGTCGCCGAATATCTCGTCGTGGAATGTGGTGGTACCCTCGTGCGGGATGCGCTGGCGGATAACGTAGGGCTCGCCCGCGGCTGCTCGCGCGTCAGACTCCTCGCGGCTCAGCGAGCGGCAGGGATCGTCTCCGCGCGAAAATTCGCCGCTGTCCTCCTCGGATTCTGTCTTTTCGCAGAAGCAGCGGTATGCGTGACCAAGCTCGATAAGGCGCTCGGCATAGGGCGCATAGAGTGCGCGACGCTCCGTCTGAACGTATGGGCCAACGGGACCGCCGACGTCGGGACCCTCGTCCCAGACAAGGCCCGCGTCGCGCAGGGAGCTGTAAATAACCTCCGTCGCGCCCTCAACAAAGCGGCCCTGATCGGTATCCTCAATGCGGAGAATAAATTTACCGCCGGCCTTTCTGGCAATGAGCCAGGTGTAAAGCGCGGTGCGGATGCCGCCGACGTGCATGTAGCCCGTGGGGCTGGGCGCAAAGCGGGTCCTGACCTCGTTCGAGGGTATTCTTGCCTCCATGGCGTCAAAATCGAAATGTTTGCAGTCCATATGGTATATGTCCCTTTCACATGATAAAATCTATGGTAATTGATATTATTCTACTTTTGACGGCAATACTTGTCAAGTCAAAAGCGGTAAAGTAAGGCAGGCGGCAGAAGCGGAGCGGGCTTGACTGCGCGCCGGGGCCGCGTATATAATGAAAAACAGAACCTGAATAAAACGGGAGGAGAGAAAAAATGAAGCTTTATTTCAGGCAGAGAATGTTTTCGTGGTTCGACAGCTATGATATTTATAATATGGATGCGGACGGCGCGGTGGCCTATACGGTTGAGGGCCGGCTGGCGTGGGGGCACTGCCTGCATATCCTCGATCACATGGGGCGGCATATCGCCACTGTAAAGCAGAGGGTCATGACGTTCCTGCCGAAATTTGACCTCTATGTCGGCGAGCAGTGCATCGGAACGATATATAAGAACTTTACGTTCCTTCGCCCGTCCTTCACGATAGATTTTAACGGCTGGCAGGTAAGCGGCGGCTTCATGGAGTGGGATTATACCATCGAGGATGCTCAGGGCCTTCAGGTGGCAACGGTATCAAAGGAGCTGCTTCACTGGACGGATACATACGTCATCGATGTGCCCGACAGGGAAAACGCGCTCTGCGCGCTGATGGTAGTGCTGGCCATAGACGCTGAAAAATGCTCGCGCGACTGAGGCGAAAATCGCAGAAATGCGGGGGAAAAAGCTTTTGCAATGGTTTTAC
>CAKTED010000268.1 GCA_934546725.1 uncultured Oscillospiraceae bacterium
GTCCGATATCGCCTTTGTCATCAGCTCGCCTGTGCCCTCCTGTTCGAGCGAGGCGCGGCTCGTGCGCAGCAGATTGGCATAGAGAATGCCCTTCATGCGGCGATTGATATTATTGGCAAAGCGCCGAACATAAAAGCGCTTTATAAATCGCGCCGCCTGAACGGCTGCCGTGATGACGAGATAGAACGCCACCAGCGTGGTCATTGCCCCGGCTGTTTTGCTCCCGCCGAGAATATCGGCAAGGCACTGGGCAAGCTTGCCCTCAAACCACGGAGCGGCAAGCTGGCCGATATTGTATATCAGGCCGGAAACGGTAACGAAGGTCAGCGGCAGCCACTCGGCGCGAAAATATGATCCGATCCTGTTCGGACAAAATTCCTTTCTTTTTCTCATTGCTCCGTCACTCCCTTCGCGTGCCGATAAAATGCGGGAAGCCCGCGCGGCTTTCTGCCTTGGACGCGGTATACAGCCTGTTCAGCAGTGCCGCAAAGGTTCCGGCCTCCTCTTCGCTCAGGGCGGAGAGGAGATATTCGTAAAACGACGCTTCGATCTCCGCCTTGGAGGACTTCATTGCTTCGGCCTTCTCCGTGGGGTAGAGCAGCTGGCTGCGGCGGTCGTTCGGATCGTCCCTGCGCACGAGAAAGCCCTTTGCTTCAAGATTTTTCGTCCTTCTCGCGACGGCGGCCTTATCCGCGTGAAGAAGCTCCGACAGCTTTGCCTGCGTGCATCCGGGATTGTGCCGCAGGGCGTGGATCAGATCGATCTCCGCCGTGCCGACGCCCTCCTCCCGCAGAGAGAACAGAACGAGCTTTTCCGCCTCGCGGGCGATTTTGGTTATCTTCCGTTCGGTAATGTCCATATATACCCCTCCGGTTCTATTTAGTTGCATGTACATCGTTGTATATACAACTATTATATGCGGAGGCCGCATTGTTGTCAAGAAGGTTTTCGGGAGACGGATAAAAATTTTCCGCCTTCCCGAAAAGCAGGCGGAAACGGCCGAATATGCGGACGTGACATCGTTCCCGGGAACGCAGCCGTAAGCGGTTACGATTTTTCTTGACTTCCGCTTCGGCTTATGATATTATCAAAGCATCAAAAGGGAGTAGTTCTCTCCGGACGCGGAGAGTGTGTGACCGTCAGGACAGTCGAAAAGACTCGGGAGCACAGAAACCGAAGGTTTTTACGAGACTTTTACCATGGCGGTAAAAGTCTTTTTTTATAACATCCTTCGGGCGATGCCCGTATGATAGAAGCCTGTCAGGCAGGGAAAAACAGTAACATATATTTTATTACAGGGAGGAAATGAGATGTTGGACTTTATTTTTGAGAGACCGGGCGTTGGTATAGGCATTATTGCTGCCGCAGTCGTTGTGATACTGCTGATACTCGGCTATCTGAAGGCGCCCCCGGATACGGCGTACATAATCTCGGGACTGGGCAAGAAGCGCATTCTGATAGGCCGCGCGGGTTGGCGCGTTCCGTTCTTCGAGCGTGTGGATAAGCTGAGCCTGCGCGTTATGCAGGTGGATGTCAAGACCAGCGAGGCAGTGCCCACTAATGAGTTTATCAACGTAACGGTAGACGGCGTGGCGAATATCAAGATATCTTCCGATAAGGAGCTGCTCGAAAGAGCCTCCGAAACGCTGCTCGGTATGCGTCAGGATGAACTGATAAGCCTTGTGACGCAGGTGCTCGAGGGTAACATGCGCGAGATCGTTGGCTCCGTGGGCCTTAAGGAAATGGTTCAGGACCGCCAGGGCGTTGCGAAGAAGATAACCGAAAACGTTGTGCCCGATATGGAAAAGCTGGGCATCGAGGTCGTAAACTTCAATATTCAGAACTTCAAGGACGCCGCCGGTACCATCGAAAACATGGGTATCGACAATGTTGAGCAGATACGCAAGAACGCGGCTATTGCCAAGGCGAACGCTCAGCGCGACATAGCCATAGCGAACTCCAACGCGGAGCAGGAGGCCAACGCCGTCAAGGTCCAGGCCGAGAAGATGATCGCCGAGCAGAACGCCGAGCTGGCAGTGCAGCAGGCCGAGATGCAGGTCAGGGCCGATACGAAGAAGGCCGAGGCCGACGCGGCGTACTCCATCCAGCAGGAGGAGCAGCGCAAGACCATCGAGGTCACGCGCACGAACGCCGATATTGCCCGCAAGGAAAAGGAGGCCGAGCTGGCCGAAAAGGCAATCGCGCTCAAGGAGCGCCAGCTTGACGCCGATATCCGCAAGCAGGCGGATGCCATGAAGTATCAGGCTGAGAAGGAGGCGGAGGCCGAGCTTATCCGCCGCCAGAAGGATGCCGAGGCGCGCACCTATGAGGCCATGCGCGAGGCGGAGGCGAAGAAGGCGGAGGCCGACGCTCTGCGCTTTGCAATGGAGCAGGAGGCCGAGGGTATTCGCGCAAAGGGTCTTGCCGAGGCTGAGGCCATTGAGAAAAAGGCCGAGGCGCAGAAGAAGATGGGCGAGGCGTCCATTCTTGAAATGTACCTCAACGCGCTGCCCCTGGTCGTCGGAAACGCCGCCGCGCCGCTGGCTCAGACGGATAAGATCGTCATGTACGGCGACGGCAATTCCACGAAGCTGATAAAGGACGTAATGTCCAGCGCAAGCCAGGTAATAGACGGCGTGAAGGAGTCCACTGGTATAGATCTTCAGGCGCTGCTCGCCGGTGTTATCGGCGGACGCGCGGCCGCCGCAAATACTGCCGCGGCACAGCCGGTAGAGACCGAAGCGGAGGAAGCGGAGACTCAGGAGGAAACGACC
>CAKTED010000269.1 GCA_934546725.1 uncultured Oscillospiraceae bacterium
CCCTGATCCTGGCTTACGGTGAAGGTGCTGGTATCAAAGACGTGGAGAGTGCCGTCCTTAATGGCGGCCTCGACCTCGGCGACCTTCTCGGCGGTGCCGGGAGCGCAGGATGCGCCAAGCTCGGTGATGCCGACAGCGTCGTCATTATAGCCCTTCGCCCAGTTGGTCTCGAGCTTCTCACCGTTTATAACGGTGCTGAATGCGTACTCGTAGAATCTCTCCCAGTTGTTGGTGGCAGAGGTGAGAGCCGCGTTGGGAGCAACGTCGAGCATGTCAACGTTGTAGCCTACGCTGTAAACAACGGTGCCGTTCTGCTGGAGCTGCTCGCAGGCGGAGGGAGCACCGGTGGAGTCCGCGTGCTGGCCGACGATAACGCAGCCGTCGGCAGCGAGCTGCTCTGCGGCAGCGGCCTCGGCGTCAACATTGAACCAGGAGGAGGTGTAGGTGACCTCCATGGCAACGTTCTCAACAATGCTTCTGATGCCAAGGAAGAAGGCGGTGTAACCGGAAACGACCTCGGAGTAGTTGTATGCGCCGACGTAGCCGATCTTGATGTTGCCGTCAGCGTCATAGTTGGCGTCGGTCAGCTTGCCCTCGTCAACGAGCTGCTGGAGCTTCATGCCGGCAACAACGCCGGAAACATAGCGGGACTCATAGATATCGGTGAACGCGTTGCTGAAGTTATCGAGACCGCAGATGGCGGCAAAGTCGCCGGTAGCGGAAACGAAGGAAACGTCCGGATATCTCTCGGCGGCCTGAGCAACGAAGTTCTGGTGGCCGTAGCTGTTGGAGATGATGAGGTTGCAGTCATAGTTCTCAACGAGCTCGACAGCAGTATCGTAGCAGGTGGAATCCTCGCCGATGGTGTAGAACCAGACGATCTGGTCATCGGTCATGCCAAGCTTTTCCTTCGCGGCGTTGATGCCGTTAATGTGAGCGAGGGTATAGCCCTCGGTCTCGTCTCCGACGAGGATAACGCCGACCTTTATCTTGCCGGCTGCGGAAACGGTGCCGTCGCCGCTGCCATCGCCCTGATCGCCGGTATCGCCGCCCTCGGGAGCGCCGGTTGCAGGAGTGTTTGCGCCATCATCCGGCTTGTCATTGTCGTTGCCGCAGGCGGCAAAGGAAAAGACCATAACAAGGCAAAGCAGGATAGCCAAAGCTTTTTTCATTTGTTTTTCTCTCCTCATATTATTCTTTTTTGTTTTCTTTCAACAATTTTCAGCTTGCCGGAAGAAAATACTGTAATAGTATAAACCAGAAAACCCCTTATTTCAACACATTTTGAACATGCTTGAAAATTTTAATGAAACGCACAAAAATGCACCTTCAAAAGCTTGCCGCAGCAGTAATTTATAACGAAGTTTTGCATTTTTGCCTCGTCGCTCCGTCATTTGCCGAGCTTATCATATGTGCGGGTCATGAATTTCTGTTCATTCACGATAACGCGTTCATGGATGCACTCGCCGATCAGCCCGGCCTCGTCATACGCCTTTATATCAAACGTGATCCTCCGCCCGTCCACGGCCGTCACCTCGCTTTCAATGCGCAGCTTCATGCCCACGGGCGTTGCCGCGCTGTGCGTAAGCTCCAGCCTGGTCCCCACGGAGCTGTCCGTATCGTCAAGGCAGGGCCATATGCTTCTGTATGCCGCGTTTTCCATCATGGCCGCCATATAGGGCGTCGCCAGAACGCGCAGGTTGCCCGAACCTATGGCCAGCGCCGTATTTTTCTCCGTGACCTCGCCCTCGACGGTAAATTTCAGCCCCGGCTCTATCTCTTTTTTCATTTTCAGCACCCCTTCGGTGAAAATTTCAAATACACTATACCATATTACACATTAAAATGCTATAATCATATCATAAACAAACGGCGGCACACCGCCCTGGAAAGGAGCTAACCCCATGGCATGGACACTTAAGCCCATAACTCCGCGCGTTGCCAGGATCCGCGAGGCATACAGAAGCACCCGGCCGGAGATCTGTCTTGCGCGCTACAGGATCATAACGAATTTCTACATGAGCCACCCCGAGCTTGGCGGCATTCTCCGCAGAGCAAAGGCTCTGCACGAGATCTGTGAAAAGATCCCCGTCCGCATCGGTGAGGAGGAGGTCATCGTCGGCGCGCAGTCGGCAAAATTCCGCGCGGCGGCGCTTTATCCTGAAAATACCGTCGGCTTCCTCAAAAAGGAGGTCGGCGACGGCTCGATACGCACGCGCGACATTGACCCCTACATAATCTCCGAAGAGGACGCAAAATACATCATGGACACCGTCGGCTACTGGGAGGGCGAGTGCATGGGCGCAAAGGCGCTCGCCTACTACATCGACCAGTACGCGCAGTATGATAACAACGGCATAACCATGCTCGGCAGAATGACGATATCCGATACGCCCGTCGGCCACTTCGTCACCGGCTACAACAAGGCTATCCGCACCGGCTTCGGCGCGATCAAAGCCGAGGCAGAGCAGAAAATGAACGCTCTCATCGAGGAGGGGCTCCCCGGCGGCACAATAGACCAGTACAATTTTTACCGCGCCGTCGCCATCGTCTGCGACGCCGCCATTGTGCTTACGAAGCGCTACGCCGCCCGCGCCGCCGAAATGGCAGCCGCCGAGACCGAGCCAAAGCGCAAGACGGAGCTTGAGCGCATGGCCGAATGCCTGAGCTGGACCGTTGAGAACCCCGCGCGTAATTTTCACGAGGCGCTCCAGTGTCTCTTCATGTATCAGACCGTGCTCTGCCTTGACGCGAACATGCACGGAATAAGCT
>CAKTED010000270.1 GCA_934546725.1 uncultured Oscillospiraceae bacterium
ACCGTGGACGCGGAAGCCAAAAGTCTCCGTCATTCAGAGGGGTACGCAGTACCCCGTGGAATCCCCTATGGAGGGGCTGGTCACCCCAACAGTGGATGCGGGAGGGCAGCGTCTTTCTCCGTCATCCTCGCGCAGCGGGGATCCCCTATGGAGGCGCGGAAAGGTACGTTGTCGTTCCCCGATGGAACCATTTTGGGGATTCCCGCGCAGAGCGCGAGAATGACAGCAAACACTAAGAATACGTGTCGATTCCCCGTTGGAACCAACAGGGAGATTCTTCGGTCGCTCCGCTCCCTCTGAATGACAGCAGATAATAAGCCTTGCTCCCTCTTAATTACGTGCAGGCAGTGAGTGCGCGGCGCATCACCCCAGCAGCTCCGTGACGTCCTCGACCGTCAGTCCGTCGTGCAGGGCAAGGTTCACGCCGTAGCCGATGAGCTTTGAAAGCAGCGCGGCCTCGCGGTCGATATCGCGCGGCGTGACCATCATGCCGGAAAGCGCGGGCCTTTCCCCGCCGTCGTCAGGCAGCAGGTCGGCGGCAAGGGTCGCCGCGTCGATAACGGTCGGAACGCCTATCGCAATGACCGGAACGCCGAGCGTCCTTCGGCTCAGCTCCGCCCGCGCGTTGCCAACGCCCGACCCCGGCACTATCCCCGTATCGGCCAGCTGCACAGTACGGCAAAGGCGCGCGGCATCACGCGCCGCAAGCGCGTCCACGGCTATTACCGCCGCAGGAGAAACGCTCTCGACCAGCGCCGCCGTCAGCTCGCCGCTTTCCACGCCGGTCGTACCCAGAACGCCGGGCGCCGTCACGCACACCGGGCGCAGGAAGCCGAAATCCTCCGGCATGGCGCGGAGAAGGTGTCGCGTTGCGAGAGTATGCTCCGCCGCGCCGGGGCCTATGCGGTCCGCCGCGATGGCGGCATTGCCCAGCCCGCAGAGCAGCACGCAGTCGCCGTCGCCAAGGTTCAGCAGCCGCCGCAGACGCGACGCGATAACGCCCGCGGCGGTCTCAAATTCTCCGCGCCCGCGAACATCCCCCGGGGCTATGGAGATATACGTCCCCGGCGGCTTCCCAATCGCCCCGGCTCCGTGCTCGTCGAGTATGCGCACAGTCTCGACGGCGATGCCGTTTTCATACTCCGTCCCGGCCTCGACCCCCGCGAGAGCTCCCGTTTCGCCCGCGCTCTCACGCCAGAGCCGCCAGGCCTCTGCGGCAAGGTCCGTTCTGATCCTCATCACAATATATGGCCTCCTCCAAAGCGAAGAAATACGCTCCGCCTGATATTCCACATTTTGCGTATCTCCCGAAATATTATGCAAAAGGAAAAAACTTTGCGATTTCCCCTTGCAATTTGCCAAAAATCATGATAAAATAACCACTCGCACGGGGAGTAGTGTATTCTTCGGCAGCATGCAGGCTGTCAGAAAAGCCCTGAGCCGTTTTTTCAGAGCTTTTCTGACAGTCTGATCGAAAGGCAGGTGAGTAATAGTGCCCAATATCAAGTCCGCATCCAAGAGAGTTGAGCTTTCCAGAGCCGCCGCAGCCGCCAACAAGGCGAAGAAGACCGCTCTGAAGTCCACCATCAAGAAGTTTGACGTCGCAGTTGCCGCCGGCAACAGGGAGGAAGCCGCTGTCGCTTACAAGGTAGCCGTCAAGGCTATCGATAAGGCTGCCGTTTCTGGCCTTATCCACAAGAACAACGCTGCCCATAAGAAGAGCAGGCTCACCCTTTCCATGAACGCGATGTAATTTTTCGCAGCATTACAAAAGCCGCAGCTGAAAAATCAGCCGCGGCTTTTTGCACTTCGCCGAACGTTTTTTCGCAGAAAATTCATTTGACAAATGCCGGTGAGAGCGACTATAATAATAACGCAGGGAGCGCCTGCCGGAAACAGACACCCCCTGCGGTGGAAACCCGGACGGTCGCCACAAACATACAACTTATCGTGTCGAGAGCCAGGCTCTCAAACCGGTGAGCCGCCTGATTGCAGCAGACGGCTCACTTCTTTTTATCGCACCAATACAGCACGAGAGACACAATGCTCGCAATGGAGCCAAGGGCCCAAGGACAATCAGAAATGTCGAAGTAATATGTATCGCCTCCCTGAGAAAAATTTCCCGCGAGGGCTATACACACGCCTCCATTCCGCTCTCGCGGGACAGCAGGCGACCGTCTTTTTAACCGTACACCGTCTACAAATGGCTGAAACTCAACTGGGACGGTGGGTTCCACAGAAACCATTATAAGGAACTCCGACGAAAATGTCAAACAGACACGAACACCACTTTTCGGAACGGCTTTTACCGAAAAGAAGAGGCTTCAGCGCAGGGAATTGAGATACGTTTCCAGTATCAGCGCGGCGGCGACGGCGTCCACGGTGGCCCTGTGCTTTTTCATGCGCTTTCCGTTTTCGGAAAGTATGCGGTGCGCGTCCACGGTGGTGCGGCGCTCGTCTATTGGGATGACCTCCGCGCCGGTCAGCTCGCGCAGTCTGGCGGCCATGGCGTCGCTCTTTTCCGCTCTCGCGCCCCGGCTTCCGTCCATATTCACCGGGCAGCCGATAACGATGCGCTCCGCCCGGCGGTCCGCATAGAGCGCGGCGAGCTTTTCCGCCAGCCGCCCGGCGTTCCACTCTTCCAGGACCAGCGTTTCGCCCGCTATCGTGCCGCTCATATCCGAAAAGGCCACTCCCGTGCGGGCGTCGCCGTAATCTATCGCCATAATTTTCATATAAAAATCTCCCTGAACAGAGTA
>CAKTED010000271.1 GCA_934546725.1 uncultured Oscillospiraceae bacterium
CCGCTGAGCTCAATGGTGTCCGCTGCGCCGTCCATCTCAAGCTTTGCGCTTTCCATGTTGTCCTTATCGCGCGAATCGAGCTCAAGAGGGGAGAGCGCGGCATAAAGCTCGTCAAAGGTGCGGCCAAGCTCCTTGTTCTGTCTGCACAGCTCTGCCGGAGTGCCGCTGCCGTACAGGGAATCCTTCATTTCGTTGGAAATACTGCGAAGGGCCTCGGTCTCGTCGGCAACCTCCGTGAAATTACGCGCGACAGAAACAAGATTGGTGCAGGCTTCAACGCGGTTTATAAGCTGTGAGCGAATGCTTTTGTGCTGGAATGTGTTCCCGTCCCTGTCGGTATAATACACGCCTTCACTGAAGCCGTCGCCGATTTTTCTGACGGCCACATGAAGGCTCCTGTATGAGCCGAAGTATGTGCCGAGAAGAACCACGATGAGCGCCACTATTGCGGCGCCGCCCCGGCTGGAGAAAAATTTTTTCATTTAAATGTATCAGCCCTTCATTTCAAGAAGCTTGTTTTTGAGCTCCGTTTCTATTCTGCCAAGCTCGGCCTCTGCCTCATGACGCTTCTGAGAGCCCTCGGTCTGTATGCGGCGGACCTCCTCAAGAGTGTCTATAAGGTCCTGATTGGTCTGCTTGAGCGTTTCAAGGTCAACTATGCCGCGCTCGGACTCCGTTGCGATATCGATGCTGCCGGTTTTGAGCATTTCGGAGTTTTTGCGAAGCAGCTCGTTTGTAAGATCGGTGACCTCGCGCTGAGCCTGCATGGCCTGCTGCGAATGCGCCAGGCCGAGTGCGAGCACCATCTGACTTTTCCAGAGAGGAATGGTGTTTGCGATGGACGTCTGGATCTTTTCGACCATGAGGCTGTCGTTATTCTGGATAAGCCTTATCTGCGGGGCCATCTGAATGGAGATCATGCGCGTAAGCTCAAGATCGTGCAGTTTTTTTTCAAATCTGCTGCACATGTTGACGTAGTCGTTATACGCCTGAGCATCCTCCGGCAGGCCGGATTTTTCCGCCTTCGCCTTAAGGTCGGGGAGAGTGGTGGCGCGCTCCTTTGCGAGCTTTTCCTTTCCGGCGAGGATATACATGGAAAGCTCCTTGAAATACGCCTGATTGAGCTCATACATTTTGTCAAGCATCGCAACGTCCTTGAGCAGAACTATCTGGTGCTTTTCAAGCTCCTCGGATATGCGGTTTACGTTCGTTTCGGCGTCGTCATACTGTGCCTTGAGCGCGGCTATCTGATTGCCCGCCTTTTTGAAAAGGCCAAGAAAGCCCTTTTTCTCCTCGGGGTCAAAGTTCATGCCCTTGAGCTCTACGACGAGGCTGCCGAGCATGTCTCCGACCTGACCCATATCCTTTGTGCGGACATTGCCAAGCGCGGCGGATGAAAAATCGGAGATGTTCTTCTGAGCGCCTGCGCCATACTGCAAAACGAGATTGGCATCGGTTATGTCGATCTTTTCCGCAAAATCGGAGATGGCCTGCTTTTCGGCGTCCGTAAGCTTTGAGGCCATATCGTCCAGCGTGTCAACGGGCCTGGCGGCAGGGGCCACGGCCGAAGCTTCGGGAGCGGCCGGAGCTTCATGAGCGGCCGGAGCCTCGTCCGGAGTGAGAGTGAGCTTGGGAGTGTATTCAAAATCCATGACAGTGATCCTTTCTCAAAACAGATGTTTGTTATATTTCCTTATCCTTCAGGCCCTCGCGCTGCAAGAGCCCGTCCATGACCTTTATGTCGGTTTCAATGTCCAGCGCCTCGTCAGCAAAGAGAGAGTCGATCTGCTTTTTATATGCGGAGACGATGGTATCGAGCATATCCTCTATGCGCTGAATGCTGCCGCTTATGTTTTCACCCTCTATGCCCTGAACGGACATACGGTCATAGGCATTGAGCAGCTTTATTGTAGTGGGGAGGTAATAGTTGAGGAAGCGCTTTATGTTCGGGATATCCCTGGGGTCGCTTATGGCGTCCTTTACGATCTTGTCCGATATGTCCATTATCTCCACTATGCGCTTTTTAACGTCCGGGTTATCGATGGAGGCATAGAGACGGCCCATCTCCTGCATGGCCCGCCTGCCCTCGCGGACTACGGAGTCTATCTCCGGATTGCCGGTCTCTTCGTTCTTTGGCTGCTCAACGGCGACCATTTTGCCGGGAAAGAGCTTTGAAAAGAGGATATATACGGCGACGGAGACGGCGGCAAGAAGAATAAAGTGCCACAGCCTGTACAGCGGGAAGAAGAGAGAATACAGCAGCCACACGCCTGCAAAGGCATAAATCGGGACGACTGATTTTTTACGGATTTCTTTTTTCAAGGGATAATACTCCTTTGTGTGTTCAGCGGTTGCGGTTATTAATATTGGTAAATACATTTTAATCTTTTGCCGCCCTCCTGTCAACAAAAATTGCTTGACATAATCGGTTATTGATATATTATTAGTAAAGTGATTGCAGCCTCAGGGCGCAATAATATGGTTTGAATGAATGCTTTCGGGGGTAGGGGTACGATGATAAAGATAGCGCCATCAATTCTTTCGGCGGATTTTGCGAAGCTTGGGGAGGACATCGATTCCATTGCTTCGGCGGATTATCTTCATTTTGACGTAATGGACGGCATTTTTGTGCCAAACATTTCAATAGGGATCCCGGTTTTGCAGTCGGTTCGCAAATATACCTCCATGCCGCTTGACGTTCACCTTATGATAGACAGGCCCATAAGGTATGTCGAGCAGTTTGCCGC
>CAKTED010000272.1 GCA_934546725.1 uncultured Oscillospiraceae bacterium
GGCCATGCCATATGACGCAGGTTTATGCAGTTTTCACGGCGACTGTGGCAGTCGCTATCGTCGGACTCCATGCAGAATTCTGACCTCCGGTTTTTGGTGTATTTGATAGCAGTATAGCATAAAGTCATGCGCTTGTCAATACATGGACGCGGGGGATGTGGGCGGTGGTAACGTGGACGTGGGAGGCCCGTGGTTTCTGTCATTCAGAGGCCACGCCAGTGGCCGTGGAATCCCCAACGGAGGGGCAACAGCCCAATCGTGGACGCGGAAGGGTAACCTCTTCCACCGTCATCCTCGCGCAGCGGGGATCCCCCGGTCGGGGGCAGAGCAGTACGTCGTCGTTACCGTGGTGGAACCATCCGTGGGATTCTTCGCCTGCTTGCGCAGGCTCTGAATGACAGCAATATTTAAGCTTTGCTCCCTCTGAATGACGGAAAAAATCTTTACAATTGTTCCCTCTGAATGACGCGCGCAGAGAATGAGTACGAAGCAACACAGCACGGCACCGGTTCAAAAGCGAACCGGCGCCGCGCACATACATAAAACCATCACTCCGCGTTCAGGCGCGCGAGAAGCTCGGGGAGCTTTGCGTGCGAAAATACCTCGGGGTCCATCATGCCGATGGAGCGCAGGGGCATATCCATAAACGATTTCTCCATCATGTGGGTAAAATCGTCGTCCCCGGCGAGCCTGCCGTCCTTCAGATATCTGCTCATCAGCTCGCGGCCTGCCTCGCAGCCGAGAATGTCGCCAACGGTAGAATCAGCGGTGAACGGCCGCGCGGATGCATCCGCGTCCGGGATGGCATGACCGAGCACGGCGGCAAATTCCGCGTCCGAAACGTTCAGCCCGCCGCTGAGATCGTAGTAGCAGCCAAGCGTGGAGCGCGTATCCTCGCCCGCGTCGCCGCCAAGCACCTCAACGGTGGAAACGGCGCGGATATCGCGGCTGGACGCGCCGAGGCGTATCTCGTAAACGCCGCTTTCGATGCACCATTTCCCGGCCGCCGTGCTGTAATACGCAAAGTCGCGCCCGCCGATCTTGAACCACACGCGCTTGCTCTCGCCGGGGTTCAGGCGCACCTTTTCAAAACCCTTCAGCTCCTGTACCGGGCGGTACGCCGTGCTGCCGCGCGGCGCAACGTAGAGCTGGACTATCTCCGCGCCGGGCATGCTGCCCGCGTTTGTGACCACGCAGGAAACGGTGATCTCCCCGTCGCCGGAGGCCTTGCGGTCGCTGAGCAGAAGGTCGGTTATCTCAAACTTCGTGTAGCTCAGACCGTAGCCGAAGGGGTAGCGCGGCGCGACCTTTGCACTGTCAAAGTAGCGATAGCCGACGAAAAGACCCTCGCGGTACTCGACCGTTTTGCCTTTTCCGGGGAAATTTGCGCTGCTGGGAACGTCCTCAAGCCTGTACGGCCAGGTCTCGGCCAGCTTGCCGCAGGGACTGACGCGGCCAAGCAGAATATCCACCGCCGCGCCCGCCACGGCCTGACCGCCGAGGTAGGAAACAAGGATCGCCCTTGCGCTGCCCTCCCATGACATGTCCACAACGGAGCCGCAGGCGAGGACGACGGCCACGTTCGGGTTCACCTCCGCCACGCGGCGGATAAGCTCCGTCTGAGCGCGCGGCATCTCGAGACCTTCGCGGTCAAAGCCCTCAGATTCAAAGCTGTCCGGCAGTCCGGCGAAGATATAGACGATGTCCTTGCCCCTTGCGGCGGCGCAGGCCTCCTCGATAAGCGCCTCGTCCGGCTCGGCGGCGTTCAGCCCGTAGCCGGGGGCGTAATCGAACTTCAGGCCCGCCTTTGTGAACTCGCGCACGGCGCTGTCAAGCATCGTCGGCTCAATGCGTGAGCTGCCGGAGCCCTGGTAGCGCGGCGTTTCGGCAAAGGCGCCTATGACGGCGGCCGTTTTGAAGATGGAGGAGGGCAGAAGCCCGTCGTTTTTCACAAGGACGGAGGAAGCGATGGCCGCACGGCGCGCCAGTGCATGGTGGACCTCTGCGTCATACGGCTCGTGTGCGTGGCCGAGGGACTTCAGTATGAGCTCCGTAACGCGTATCGCGGCGGTGGTGACGTATTTTTCTTCCAGCCTGCCGTCCTTCACCGCGCGGATGATCTCGTTATCGTTATATGTGTCGCCGCCGGGCATCTCGAGGTCAAGACCGGCCTCGACGCCCTTTACGCGGTCGCTCACCGCGCCCCAGTCAGACATCACGAGTCCGTCAAAGCCCCACTCGTCGCGCAGAATGTCCGTGAGGAGCTTTTTGTTCTGCGAGGCATACTCGCCGTTCACCTTGTTATAGGAGCACATGAGCGTCCAGGGCTTGGCCTGCTTTACAACGCGCTCGAACGCGGCCAGGTATATCTCCCGCAGAGTGCGCTCGTCCACGACGGAGTCGCCGATAAGGCGGCGCGTTTCCTGATTGTTCGCCGCGTAATGCTTGAGCGAAACGCCAACGCCCCGGCTCTGCACGCCCTTGACGAAGGCCGCGCCCATCTCGCCCGCAAGCACGGGGTCCTCGCTGAAATATTCAAAGTTTCGGCCGCAGAGGGGGCTGCGCTTTATGTTCACGCCCGGCCCGAGCAGTACGGCGACCTCCTCCTGCCGGCACTCCTCGCCGATGGCCGCGCCTATCTCAAAAAGCAGGCCGCGGTCGAACGAGCAGGCGCTTGCGCAGGCCGTGGGGAAGCAGGTGGCGGGAACGGTATCGCTCAGGCTCATGC
>CAKTED010000273.1 GCA_934546725.1 uncultured Oscillospiraceae bacterium
CGCTGGTATTTGGCGTCCGGGAACACCTCGCCCACGGCCTCCAGCATCCCCATGCACTTGTCGCCGACAATGAGCTTCACGCCGTTCAGACCGCGCCCGCGGAGCCACTGAAAGAAGCTGACCCAGCTGGCCTTGTCCTCTTTCATCCCCTCGGCAGCGCCTAAAACCTCGCGAAAGCCATCCTCGTTCACGGCGATTGCCACCAAAACAGCAACATTTTCGTACTCTCCGCCCCAGTTCCGGCGCAGATAGATCCCGTCCACATAGACGTACGGATACCGACCACCCTGCAAAGGACGATTGCGCCGGTCCTCGATGTGGACGTAGGCTTTCTTGTTCAGCTCACTGATGGTGGCGGGCGAGACCTTGCTGCCCCACAGGGCTTCGGTGATGTCCTCCACCCGGCGCACAGAGACGCCTGCCAGGTACATCTCGATGAGGGCTTCCTCCACGCTGCTCTCGCGGCGGCGATACCGCTCGATGATAGCGGTCTCGAAAGACACACCATTGAGCCGCGGCATGTGGAGCGTGACGTCGCCGGAGGTCGTGCCAAGATTCCAGTCATAGTGGCCGCTGCGGTAGCCCTGGCGGGCCTCATTGCGCTCGTAGCGCGCCGCCTGTGTCAGCGACTCCGCCTCTTTCTCCAGCAGCTCGTTCAGCGTTTCTTCCACGCTGCCGCGAACCAATTCCTTGATCTGCCCCTTGATAATTTCCTCGTTCAGCTGTACAATTTTCTCGGACATAGTTTGCTGTCTCCTTTCAGAATGTGTGTGTCGCAACTTCATTCTACCAGAGTCTGCAAACTATGTCTTCTTTTATGTGTTTGCCTTTTTGCGCAATTTATCTTACATTATCTTACGAAAAGAGGCTGGATATAGTAAAATGCGGACATATGGAAAAGCCGCGCCTTTTTGCGCGCGGCGGCAAAGTCCTGAGGCAAAGGGTAGTGGAAGCAATGGTTTCAAAAATAGAACAGCGGGTAATGAATTACTGGACGCTGCGGTCGCATGATTTCGGCGCGGTAAGGAAAAATGAACTGGAAAGCGAAATGGGACAAAAGTGGTTTCGCGAGATGGAAAGCCTTTTGCCGAAGAGGGAAGGCCTGCGTATTCTGGACGTGGGCACGGGAACGGGATTTTTCGCCGTGTTGCTCGCCCGGGCGGGGCACCATGTGGAGGGGATAGACCTTACCCCTGCCATGCTTGACGAGGCGAGAGCGCTTGCCGCTCAGCACGGACTCAATATTATTTTCCGGGAAATGGACGCTCAGGAGCTTGAGTATGACGATGGGAGCTTCGACGCGGTTATCAGCAGGAACCTTACCTGGACGCTGCCGGAGCCTGAAAGGGCATACCGCGAGTGGTTCAGAGTGCTTAAGCCCTGGGGAGTGCTGCTGAATTTCGATGCGGACTATGCCGCAAATGTGCGCAGCCATAGCCTGCAGAACCGAAAGGTCGCGCCGGACAGCCCATACGGTCACATCGGAATGACGGATGAGCTGCAAATGGAAAACGACGCGATAACCCTTTCGATGGACATCGGGCAGACAAGGCCCGAGTGGGACGAAAGCGTTTTGCGCGATATCGGCTTTACGTCCTGCCGGACAGATACTTACGTTGGACGGCGCCTTCTCGGGGAGCTTGACCTTACCGCCGCGCCGATGTTCGGCATTGCGGCGACGAAATAACGCCCATGGCGATGATAACCTTCCTTTCCTTTGCCATGATGCGCGCAGCGGGCAGCGACGCCATAACGGAGCTTTATGGCGATAAGGGAGCCGTGGCGCAGGAGATAATAGACGCGAAGCGGGCGGAGCTTGGACTTGACAGGCCGTTTATTACGCAATATTTTGCGTGGGTCGGCGAAATGCTGAAGGGCGATATGGGAGTGAGCTACGTTTCGGGGCGCGACGTTTTTGAAACGTTTGTCTCAAAGCTTCCAGCGACGCTGCTGCTGACGGCGCTGTCCGTTTGCGCAACGGTCCTGATATCCGTTCCGCTTGGCATTCTGGCCGCTGTACGGCACGACAGGTTTACGGACTGGCTGCTGCGCTTTTTCAGCTTTGTGGGCAACGCTCTGCCGAATTTCTTCGTGGCGCTGCTGATGCAGCTGCTTTCCATCCGCTGGAATATATTTCCTGTGATCTCGGACGGGGTGAGCGTAAGAAACGCCGTAATGCCCACGCTTACGCTGGCGACAGCCATGTCCTCAAAGTATATGCGGCAGGTGCGCGCGGCGGTTCTCGAAGAGCTGAATAAGGACTATGTTACCGGCGCGCGGGCGCGCGGCGTGAGAAAAAGCGTGATCCTGTGGAAGAGCGTGCTCAAATCCGCCATGCTTACGATCATAACTCTGCTGGCGCTGTCGATAGGCAGCCTGCTTGGCGGTACGGCGATAATCGAGAGCATCTTCATGTGGGACGGCGTTGGCAAGCTGGCCGTGGATGCCATTACGATGCGGGATTACCCGCTGATACAGGCGTATGTCGTATGGATGGCGATCATATATGTAATGGTCAACCTTGCCGCGGACCTTCTCCATAATGCGCTTGATCCGAGGATAAGATTGGGGGCCGGTGCGGCATGAAGAGGCTTGATAACCGTGCGCCGGAGACTCGGCGGGGCAGCATAAGGCTCCGCCGAGTCTCCGGCGCACTTGCCATAATTCTCGTGCTTTTTTCGGCATTTTCGGAGTATCTTACGC
>CAKTED010000274.1 GCA_934546725.1 uncultured Oscillospiraceae bacterium
GGAGATAATAACCGCCGTGGAGGCCGCGGCAGACTGCGGCATAAGTAAGGTACGCATAACGGGCGGCGAGCCGCTCGTGCGCCGGGGCATTATCGATATCTGCCGTGGAATCGGCAGGATCCCCGGCCTTCGTGAGATATGCATGACGACGAACGGCGTTCTGCTGCCGAAATATGCGCGCGAGCTGAAGGCGGCGGGCGTATCGCGGCTGAATATAAGCCTTGACACCCTGAACGCCGAAAAATATTCCGAGATAACGCGCCTCGGCAGCCTGGACGACGCTCTTGCGGGGCTTCGCGCCGCGGACGAGGCCGGCTTTACAGGGACGAAGATAAACGCCGTCCTGATGGGCGGGGTGAACAGCGGCGAAATTCCCGAGCTCGTGGCGCTTACGCGCGAGCGGGACATTGAGCTGCGCTTTATCGAGCTCATGCCGATAGGCGAGTGCGCAGGCTGGGACAGAGGGCGGTTTATCCCCGGCGAAACGGTGCTTCAGGCCGTGCCGGAGCTTGAGCCGGACGGCATGAGCGGAGTTTCGCGCATGTACCGCGTTCCCGGCTGGCGCGGCAGGGTGGGGCTTATAAACCCCATAAGCCACCGCTTCTGCGAGGACTGCAACCGCATCCGCATAACGGCGGACGGCAGGATAAAGCCCTGCCTGCACTCGGCAGGAGAGCTTGATCTGCGCGGCCTGGACAGAGAAGGCATGGAGGCTGTGATACGAAGGGCCATCCTCGCCAAGCCCGGCAGGCACATGCTCGAGGGCGGAGAGAGCGAAAGCCTGCGCAACATGAACGAAATAGGAGGCTGAGGTAAATATGTCAGAGCTGACGCACTTTAACGAAGATGGACGCGCAAGAATGGTGGACGTGAGCGAAAAGGCCCAGACGCTTCGCACCGCCACGGCCCGCGCCTCGGTCCATCTTGCGCCGGATACCTTTGCACTCGTCAGGGAGGGCCGAATGAAAAAGGGCGACGTTCTCGCCGTGGCGCAGGTTGCAGGAATAATGGCGGCCAAGAAAAACAGCGAGCTCATCCCGATGTGCCACCCCATAGCACTGACGGGAGTAGACATCGCCTTTGATATGGACGAGGAGCGCTCCGTTATCGGCATAAGGGCCACGACCCGCTGCAAGGGCGAGACCGGCGTGGAAATGGAGGCGCTCACGGCGGCTTCCGTTGCCGCGCTTACCATATATGATATGTGCAAGGCTGTGCAGCGCGATATTCTCATAACAGATATCTGCCTTATGACGAAGTCCGGCGGCAAGAGCGGAGATTTTGTCAACGAAAAATACATATGAATCGCAAAAGGTAAACAGGAGGATACGGAAATGGCAAAGGTTTTGGCAGTATGCATAAGCGAAAAAAAGGGAACTCAGAAAAAGCCCGTGGATTCAATAAAGATCAGAAGAGACTGGGGCATTGAGGGTGACGCTCATGCCGGAAACTGGCACAGACAGATAAGCCTGCTTGCAAACGAGAGCGTGGATAAGGTCCGCCACATCCTGCCGGACATCCAGCCCGGCGCTTTCGCGGAGAATATTCTCACGGAGGGCCTGATCCTCCATACGCTCCCCGTCGGCACCCGTCTCAAGGTCGGCGAAACCGAGATTGAGGTCACGCAGATAGGCAAGGAGTGCCACCAGGGCTGCGCCATACGCAGGCTCACCGGCGACTGCGTAATGCCGCGCGAGGGCATATTCTGCAAAGTCATCGTTGAGGGCGAAATAAAGCCCGGAGATACCATTGAGGTGATCGAATGAAAAAAATACCCGTAGAGGAAGCGGTAGGGCAGACGCTCTGCCATGATATGACGGCCATCCTCCCGGACGGCACGAAGGGACCGAAGTTCCGCCGGGGCCACGTTATAACGGCGGCCGACATTCCGGAAATGAAGAACATAGGCAAGTTCAATGTGTACGTATGGGAGCCGGGGGCAAACGAGGTGCACGAGGAGGACGCCGCGCTCGAGCTTGTGGACGCCATGCTCGGCGATAATCTTACGCATTCCGCCCCGTCCGAGGGCAAGATCCAGATAAACTCCGCCATTGACGGACTTTTCTGCCTGAATTCCGAGGCCCTGCGGCAGATAAACTCCGTTGACGACTACACCGTTGCCTGCCGTCCGAATTTCATACCCGTTTCGGCGGGCGAAAAGCTCTGCGGCGCGCGCATAGTTCCGCTTGTAACGAAGCGCGAAAATGTTGACAGGGCGGTCGCCATAGCGAAGGAGAATTATCCCGTAATGCAGGTCCTGCCGTATAAGCCGCTCAAGGTGGGCGTTATCATAACCGGCAACGAGGTGTATTACGGCCGCATAAAGGACGGGTTTGAGCCTGTGATGAGCGCAAAGCTGCCGAAGTACGGCGCGGAGCTGCTCGGCTTTACAAAATGTCCGGACGATATGGATAAGCTGCTTGCGGCGGTGGACGATTTCGTCCGGCGCGGCGCGGAGCTTATACTGCTTACGGGGGGCATGTCTGTAGATCCTGACGATATAACGCCGAGCGCCATTCGGAAAACCGGCGCGGAGGTGGTCACCTACGGCGTGCCGATGCAGCCCGGAAATATGCTTATGATGGCGTATCTCGGCAGGACGATGCTCATCGGAGTGCCCGGCGCATCGCTGCATTCTCCCAACACAAGTCTTGATTATTTCCTGCCGCGCGTTTTTGCCGGTATAAGAATAACAA
>CAKTED010000275.1 GCA_934546725.1 uncultured Oscillospiraceae bacterium
TTACGCCGTGGAGCTCATCAAAAAGGGGCTTGCCTACGTCTGCGAGATAACCCCGGAGCAGTTCAAAGAATATCGCGGCGATATCGGCACTCCCGCGCGCAGCCCCTCCCGCGACAGGCCCATTGAGGAGAGCCTCGCGCTTTTTGAAAAAATGAAAAACGGCGAAGTGGAGGAGGGAAAAATGACCCTTCGCGCCAAAATCGACCTTGCCTCCGGCAACTTCAACATGCGTGACCCGGTGCTTTACCGCGTTCGCTTCATTGAGCACCACCGGCAGGGCACGAAATGGTGCATCTTCCCGATGTACGACTTTGCTCACCCGATCCAGGACGCGCTTGAGGGCGTTACCCACTCCCTCTGCTCGCTTGAGTATGAGGCTCACCGCCCGCTTTACGACTGGGTCGTGAATAACATAAGCGTACCGTACTACAAGCCGCGCCAGATAGAGTTCGCCCGCCTGCACATTGACCACACCGTGCTCTCCAAGCGCAAGCTTCGCCTTCTGGTCGAGACTGGCCGCGTTTCCGGCTGGGACGATCCGCGTATGCCCACGCTTTGCGGTCTGCGCCGCCGTGGCTATACACCCGCTTCGATCCGCAGCTTCATTGACCGCATCGGCGTGGCAAAGTCCGACTCCACCGTTGAGTACGCATTCCTTGAGCATTGCCTGCGCGAGGATCTTAATATGCACGCGCAGCGTGCCATGGTCGTTCTCCGCCCGCTCAAGCTCACCATTACGAACTATCCCGACGACCTGCACGAAAACGTCCTCGTTGAGAATAATCCAAATGATCCATCTGTGGGAAGCCGCGAGGTCCCGTTCTCCAAAAGCGTTTATATCGAGGCGGACGACTTTATGGAGACGCCCGTCCCCAAATACAAGCGCCTCTACCCCGGCGGACCCGAATGCCGCCTGAAGGGCGCATACCTTATCACCTGCACTGGCTGTGTTAAGGACGAAAACGGCAATATTACCGAGGTCCTCTGCACCTATGATCCCGACAGCCGCGGCGGCGATCCCGCCGATGGCCGCAAGGTCAGGGGCGCGACCATTCACTGGGTGGACTGCGACAGCGCCGTTGACTGCGAGGTACGTCTTTATGACAACCTCTTTACCGATCCGGAGCCCGATGCCGCTGACAAGGACTTCCTTGCCTGCCTGAATCCCGATTCCCTCCAGATCCTCACTAACTGCAAGGCCGAGCAGAGTCTCAAAAACGCTGCCGCCCCTGCCGGTTTTCAGTTCCTGCGCCTCGGATACTTCTGCGTGGACAGTAAGGATTCAACTCCGGACCACCTTGTCTTTAACCGCGCTGTGGCGCTCAAGGACGGCTTTAAAAAATAATTCAATACTCTCTCGCAGAAATGCCTGCATTTCTGCGAAAAGAGCCGCAGCCTTCTGCGCGCACTCGCCGCACTCGCACACCGGCAGACTGAGAAGAGTTTTTTCCGAGGCACCGGTCCCCGGAAAAAACAGGATTTTACTCTATTCCGTCATCTGCGGATGCCGGAGCTCTGTGAGGCTTTCCATACAACGACATCTCAGAAAAGTTTTTCTGATATTCAGGCCCGTGCATTTCACATCGCTTGAAATGCACGGGCTTTTTTCTCATTTTCATAAAACGTTTGATAAATATCAGCTTTGAAATGCTTGCATTTCTTTGAGACTGCTTGAATAAGCGGAAAATAAGGAGTAAACTGATGAAAAAAACGGAGGTGCGGTATGGAGGAGCATAAAATAAAGGTAATTGCGCGGATACACAGCGACTTTGACGAAAAGTTCGGCATTCCCCGGCAGAGCGGACTTGCGGCTTCGGCGCGGGCGGAGATAATATTTGAGCCGGAGTTCAGAGAGCCGGAGGCCGTGCGCGGGCTGGAGGGATATTCGCACATATGGCTTTTGTGGCAGTTTTCCAGAGCCGTGCGCAGCGAATGGTCGCCGACGGTCCGCCCGCCGAGGCTTGGCGGCAATACGCGCATGGGCGTTTTCGCCACGCGTTCTCCGTTCAGGCCGAATTCGATAGGCCTGTCGTGCGTAAGGCTCGAGCGGGTGGAGCTTGACGCGGAGCGCGGCCCCGTGCTGCATATTTTGGGCGCGGACCTGATGAGCGGCACGCCGATATATGACATAAAGCCGTATGTGAGGTATGCAGACAGCCACGAGGACGCGGTGTGCGGCTTTGCGGACAGCGTAGACGACAGCCTGCTGGAGGTGGATTTTCCCGAGGAGCTGCTTTATCAGCTGCCGGAGGATAAGCAGCAGGCGGTGATCGAGGTGCTTGCCCATGACCCGAGACCGCAGTATCAGAGCGACAGTGAGCGGATCTACGGCATGAGCTATGGCGGGATGAATATAAAGTTCACGGTGTTTGACGGAAGGCTGACGGTAATAGCCGTGGAACCGCCGGAAAGGCGCTGAAGCGGCCGCAAATGCCTGCTCCCCGCGCGGAATAAGCAGAAAATCGAATGCATATACTTCCACAAGGGAGTTGGTGCATTTGAAAGCCAATATAGAGGAGCGCGCATGTGAGCTGGCGGTCTATATCATCGAAAATAAGGCCACCGTGCGTGCCGCTGCCAGAAAATTCGGGATCAGTAAAAGCACCGTACATAAAGACCTTTCCGAGCGCTTGCGCGGATATAATATGACACTTTATACACAGGTGAAGGATATACTTGAGCAGAATAAGGC
>CAKTED010000276.1 GCA_934546725.1 uncultured Oscillospiraceae bacterium
AGCAAAGCGCGAGCGAGGCGGGCAGAGAATAGAGAAAATCCGCAAGCATGCCCCAGCCAAAGCCCGAGAATACGCTTCCCCACACGCGGTAAAAACCGTAAACGAGGAAGGCGACGCAGTAAGCGAGCAGGCGTTTTTTTCTTCGCAGACCGCCGAAAGCAGTTCCGCGAAACAGCACCTCCTCCACCACCGGCGCAAGCACGATCGAAACCACGGGGAAAACGCCGGGGTTCAGCCGCACCTGCGAAAGAATGGAGCCCACCGCCGGAAAGCCGCCGCGCCCCGCCATCCAGAAAATGAGCGCGAGCAGCCAGCGCAGGGCATAATAGCCAAAGTAGCCCGTTACGATACCCGTCAGCGCATCAAAGCGGCAGTCAGCAAGGTCGTGAAAGGATGCGAAAAGATAATGGTGCATCACGATGAGAATGAACAGCGCGCTTACGGCGAAATAGACAAGATTCGACCATCCCGCCCCGGCTTCGGGCGCTATGGCCTTCACGGCCAGCGGCACGAGAAAATCAAGCACTATTATATGTACGGGGATATATATCGCACCCGGCAGGAGCTCTGTGCGCAACATTGGAAAACGAAAGGAATTGGACGCTTTTCTCATTTATTGCAGTTCCTTTTTCAGCTCGTACAGCAGATTCATCGCCTCTATCGGCGTGAGCGTATTAAGGTCGGCCTCGCGCAGGCGGCGGGCGATAACGTCCTCCGAGATGCTGCCGAAGCTTATCTGGCCGCTTTCCTCCGCAGGCGGCTGCGGGGTCTGCTGCGGAGCTGCGCTCTCAAGCTCGTTCAGGATCGTCTTTGCCCGGCGGATAACGCTGTCCGGCACGCCCGCGAGCTTTGCGACCTCCACGCCGTAGCTCCTGTCCGCGCCGCCGGGGATGATCCGGCGGAGGAAAATAACGTCGTCCCCGCGCTTTTTAACGCTGGTATTGAGGTTCTTAACACCGCTTATCTCGTTTTCAAGCGCGGTGAGCTCATGATAATGCGTTGCAAACATCGTCCGCGCGCCAAGCTTTTTCGTATCGGCGCAGTATTCAAGCACGGCGCGCGCGATGGCCATGCCGTCAAAGGTCGAGGTACCGCGGCCTATTTCGTCCAGGATCAGCAGACTGCGGCGCGAGGCGTTTTTGAGTATCTCCGCCACCTCGTTCATCTCCACCATGAAGGTGGACTGGCCGGAGGAAAGATCGTCCGACGCGCCTATGCGGGTGAAAATTCGGTCGGCAATGCCGATGCGCGCCGACCGCGCCGGGACGAAGCTGCCTATCTGCGCCATGAGCACGATAAGCGCCGTCTGGCGCATATAGGTGGATTTACCGGCCATATTCGGGCCGGTTATGATGGCCACGCGGCTGCCCTCTCCGTCAAGATACGCGTCGTTCGCCACGAAGAGCGAGGCCGTCTGCGCCGCCTCGACAACGGGGTGGCGTCCGTCCTTTATGTCGATAACGTCGGAAACGTCCACCTCAGGCATGCAGTAATTATTCTTCGCGGCGGCCTCGGCAAGCGAGCAGAGAACGTCCAGCTCGGCAATATCCGCCGCCGCCGAGCGGATGGCTGGCGCCATTGCCGCGACCTTCTGCGCCGTTTCGAGAAAGAGTCGATATTCAAGGTCGGTAACGCGGTCGCGCGCCGTGAGAAGCTGCGATTCCAGCTCCTTGAGCTCCTGCGTTATGAAGCGCTCGCAGTTCACGAGCGTCTGCTTGCGGATATAATCCTCCGGCACGTCCTCGCTCTGGCTTCGCGGCAGCTCGATATAGTAGCCGAAGACTTTATTATAGCCTATGCGGAGCTTTTTGCCCGTTCGCTCGCGTTCCTTTGACTCGATATTGGCCACGGCGCCCTTTGCGTTGCGGGCAAGCTCGTTGAGCGTATCTATCTCCTCGGAATAGCCCTGGCGGATGATGCCGCCCTCGCGGACGGAAAACGGCGGGTCGGCGCAGATAACGTCGCGCACGAGCGATACCATTTCGGCAAGGCTGTCCATCCCCGCAAGGGAGGAGAGAAGCTCGCTTTTCGCGGGAGCAAGGAGAGATTTTATCTCCGGCAGCAGCTCCGCGGAGGTCGCCAGCGCGGCGAGGTCGCGGCCGTTTCCGTTGCCGTATACGATCCTGCCGATCAGGCGCTCCATATCGTCTATACCCTTAAGGCACTCGCGCAGCTCGCCACGAAGCATCGTTCCGGAAACAAGCTCGGAAACGGCCCTGAGCCTGCGGTTTATGACGGAGGTGGAAAGCAGCGGCTTTTCCAGCCAGGAGCGGAGCAGCCGCCCGCCCATCGCCGTCTTCGTCTTATCCAGCACCCAAAGAAGGCTGCCGCGCTTATCCTTGGAGCGGATGGTTTCCGTAAGCTCAAGATTGCGCCGCGTCTGATAATCCAGCTCCATGAAGCGGCCGGAGGTATAGAGCGTGAGCGTATCGAGGTGCGCGAGACCGGTTTTCTGCGTTTCGTGCAGATAGGCGAGCAGACCGCCGGCCGCCGCGATAAGCGCGGGCTTATCCCCGTTTCTGGCGTATGTATCCTCGCCAAAATGGCTGCGAAACAGCTCAGCCGCGCGAACTGGCTCAAACGTCGGCTCGTCCGTCTGGCAGAGGCACCTTATGCGCTTTGTAAGCAGCGCGCCGAGCTCGTGGTTTTCGGCGGCTGCGGAATTTATTATGGC
>CAKTED010000277.1 GCA_934546725.1 uncultured Oscillospiraceae bacterium
TGATATAGGTGGTGCCGCCCTCGTCAACGATGGTTCCCTCGCAGGTGTTCATCTGAGGAGTACCGATGAAGGTGGCGACGAAGAGGTTTGCAGGATTCTCGAAGAGGTACTGAGGAGCCGCGATCTGCTGAACGAAGCCGTCCTTCATAACGACGATTCTGGTACCCATCGTCATGGCCTCGGTCTGGTCGTGGGTAACATAGATGAAGGTGGTGGCGAGCTTGCGGTGCAGCTTTGCCAGCTCGGAACGCATGGCGGTACGCAGCTTTGCGTCAAGGTTGGAGAGAGGCTCGTCAAGCAGGAAGACCTTGGGGTTACGCACGATGGCGCGGCCAAGGGCGACACGCTGTCTCTGGCCGCCGGAAAGAGCGGCAGGCTTTCTGTCAAGCAGGTGCTCTATCTCAAGGATCTGAGCAGCCTCTTCAACGCGGCGCTTGATCTCATCCTTTGGCATCTTGCGCAGCTTGAGGCCGAAGGACATGTTCTCGAAAACGGTCATATGGGGATAGAGCGCGTAGTTCTGGAAAACCATCGCGATATCTCTCTCCTTGGGGGGGATGTCGTTCACGAGCTTGCCGTCTATATAGAGTTCGCCCTCGGTGATCTCCTCAAGACCTGCGATCATTCTCAGGGTGGTGGACTTGCCGCAGCCAGAGGGACCAACGAGGATGATAAATTCTTTGTCTTCTATATCGAGATTGAAATCGGATACGGCCGTTACGCCGCCGGCATACTTCTTATATATGCCCTTAAGAGTTACACTTGACATTTTCGAACCTCCAAATACTTTATAAGCTTTACCAAAAAACACCATGCCTTAACATGAAATTTTATTTGTCGTTTAACTGTATAGTATAATAGCACATTTCATTCGCCGTGTATATTAACTTTCCCAACAAAGCTTTTCAAAATTGTTTGTGAAATTTGCCATGAGCGCGTTCGAAAATCATATTTCTCTCCTCCTCGCTCAAACTGCGCCATTCGCCGGGCTGAAGGCTCTCATCCAGCGCGAGGCCGCCCTCGGCCACGCGGCGAAGATACGTCACCGGGCAGCCCACCGCCGCCATCATCCGCTTGACCTGGTGGAACTTTCCCTCGCTTACCATAACCATTGCCCGGCGCTCGTTTTCTCCGAAAAGCTCGAGCCGGGCAGGCAGGCAGTGCAGCCCGTCAGCCAGCACAAGCCCCTTTTCAAACCCGGCGCAGGCGTCTGCGGGAACAGGCGTCTCCGTCTCTACATAATACGTCTTCACGACTCCGCTTTTTGGCGAAATCAGCCGGTGGCAGAACTCTCCGTCGTCCGTGAGTATCAGAAGGCCCTCGGCATCCTTGTCAAGCCGCCCCGCAGGGAAGAGTCCCAGCCTCTTTTCCGGCCCGTCCAGCAGCTCCGTCACGGTCGCGCCCTTCCCGTCCTCCGTGGCTGAAAGGTACCCGGCGGGCTTGTTCATCATTATATAGTGAAAGCGGCTGTACTCCAGCCGCGCTCCATCCACCGTTATGTCTGCCGTCTCGGGGTCGCACTTCATGTCGCAGCTCTTCGCCGGTACGCCGTCCACGAGCACGCGGCTCTGCTTCACAAGGCGCTTCACCTCGCTCCTTGAGGCCATTCCAGAGGACGAAATTATCTTATCAAGTCTCAGCAGCATGGCTGACCTCCGTTTCAATTTATGCTTCCGGGCTGTAATAAACCTGTCCGCGCCGGAATAGTAATTATCAGACGCCGGACAAAGCCTCATCTGGCCTTCCGGCACAAACAAACACGGAGGTGCGGAAAATGTTTGTTCTTACCGCGAAGGTGAATAAAAAAAGGCTTGCCGCGATACTTTTGGCCGTTCTGCTTTTGATAGCGTTCCTCGCCGTCATAATCTACGCTGCGGGGCGTGAAAAGCAGGGTGCGGGGGATATCCGCTCTGCGGATGACGCCGCGCAGTTTCTCGCCTCGCTCGGCTGGCAGGTTTCTCCCGAGCCGCTCGAGGTGCAGAAGATAGTGATCCCCCGCGAATTTACCGGCGTTTACGAAAGCTACCTGAAGCTTCAGAAGCAGCAGGGCTTCCGGCTTGAAAAATACGCCGGTCTCAGCGCCGTTCGCTATACGTTCGCCGTGCTCAACTATCCCAGCGGTGAGGACGGCATCGTCGCGGATCTCGTGGTATACGGCAGCTCCGTTATCGGCGGCGACATACAGTCCACCGCGCTCAACGGCTTCATGGAGGGACTGCGCGACAGCGCGCCCACGCCCGCTCCCTCCGCCGAGGCAAAACAGACCTTTTCTGCATGATCGCATGTCATTCAGAGGGAGCGAGTGTAATGCAGAATTCGTAATGCGAAATTATTGCTGTCATTCTCGCGCTCCGCGCGGGAATCCCCACAGTTGGTTCCACCCAGGTAGCGACATCGTACTGCTCTGCCCCTCCATGGGGGATCCCCGCTTCGCGAGGATGACGGTAGAGGCAGTGACACTCACGCGTCCACCGTCGTCGTACCGTTCTGCCCCTCCTCAGGGGATTCCACGGGGTGCTGACGCACCCCTCTGAATGACGGAGACTTTGGGCCTCCGCGTCCACGAAAAAGCAGGGCCATTTCGTAAAAAATCGCAGGAAAAGCTTTCGGGGCAAGCAGAGGGCGGGACGAATATCGTCCCGCCCGAGCGTGTCGACAAAGTCGACACGCTC
>CAKTED010000278.1 GCA_934546725.1 uncultured Oscillospiraceae bacterium
ACGCGGTCGGCATATTTGGAGAGGCGGAAGAAGTAGGCCTCCTCCTCGGCCTCGTGGACCTCGCGTCCGCAGTCCGGGCACTTGCCGTCCACAAGCTGGCTTTCGGTCCAGAAGCTCTCGCAGGGAGTGCAGTAAAGCCCCTTGTACGAGCCCTTGTATATGTCGCCCTTTTCGTACATCCTTCTGAATATCTTCTGGATGGACTCCATGTGATAATCGTCCGTTGTGCGGATGAAGCGGTCGTTGGAGATGTTCATCAGCTTCCAGAGGTCGAGAATGCCGCCCTTACCGGTAACGATATTGTCCACGAACTGCTTCGGGGTTATGCCTGCGGCGGTGGCCTTGTCCTCTATCTTCTGGCCGTGTTCGTCCGTTCCCGTGAGGAACATTACGTCGTAGCCCTGCATGCGCTTGTAGCGCGCCATGGCATCCGTGGCCACGGTGCAGTAGGTGTGGCCTATATGAAGCTTATCCGAAGGATAGTATATGGGAGTTGTGATATAAAACCTGTCCTTGCTCATTTATGCGAACTTCCTCTCAAATCTGCTTTTGTATAAGACATATCTTTAATAGAATTACGTTATCATATTCGCTATTTTCTGTCAAGCACTGAAACAGAAGCGAAAAAAGAGATAAAGGCGGCAAAATTATCTTTTTTTATTCATAATTCTATGTTATAATGCTACATTGAAATAGAAATAATCTGCTTTCGCAAAACGCGGAGCTGAGGGCCGCAGCGGCCCATAAATCATACAGGAGAAAAGAATATGGGACTTATTTCAAAAATATTCGGTACGCACAGCGACCGGGAGCTGAAAAAAATCACCCCGATCGTGGACAGGATAGAGGCGCTCGAGGGCGAATATAAAAAGCTGAGCGATGAAGAGCTCAAGGGCAAAACGGCGCTGTTTAAGGAGCGCCTTGCAAAGGGTGAAACGCTGGACGATATCCTGCCGGAGGCCTTTGCCGCCGCGAGAGAGGCGTCTGACCGCGTGCTCGGCATGCGCCCTTACCGCGTGCAGCTCATAGGCGGCGTTGTGCTCCACCAGGGACGCATCGCCGAGATGAAGACCGGCGAGGGCAAAACGCTTGTCGCAACGCTTCCGGCGTACCTCAACGCGCTCACGGGCGAGGGCGTGCACATCGTCACGGTAAACGATTACCTTGCAAAGAGAGACAGCGAGTGGATGGGCAAGGTCTACCGCTTCATGGGTCTTACGGTCGGCCTCATTATCCACGACATGACCTCCGAGCAGCGCAAGGAGGCCTATGCGGCGGATATAACCTACGGCACGAATAACGAGATGGGCTTTGACTATCTGCGTGACAATATGGCTCTTTACAAAAGGAGCATGGTCCAGCGCGGGCACATTTTTGCCATCGTCGACGAGGTGGACTCCATCCTTATCGACGAGGCGAGAACTCCGCTCATCATCTCCGGAAAGGGCGATGCCTCCACAGCTCTCTATGAGCAGGCTGACGCCTTTGTAAAGCGTCTTAAAAAGCAGGTATATGCCTCCATTGACGATAAGGAGGACAAGGACGACGAGACGGATGCCGACTACATCGTTGACGAAAAGGCGAAGACCGCAACGCTCACCGCGCGCGGGATCGCAAAGGCCGAGGCGGCCTTTGGCATAGAAAACCTTGCCGACATCGAAAACTCCACGCTTTCTCATCATATAAATCAGGCGCTCAAGGCGCACGGTATCATGAAAAGAGACGTTGACTACGTTGTGAAGGACGGCGAGGTCATCATCGTTGACGAATTCACCGGCCGCCTCATGTTCGGCCGCCGCTATAACGAGGGTCTGCACCAGGCCATTGAAGCCAAGGAGCACGTCAAGGTAGAAAGCGAGAGCAAAACGCTTGCGACGATAACCTTCCAGAATTACTTCCGCCTTTATAAAAAGCTTTCCGGTATGACTGGTACGGCGCTCACGGAGGAGGAAGAGTTCAACACCATATATAATCTTGACATTATCGTTATCCCCACGAACCGCCCGCTCGCAAGAAAGGATTATCCCGACGTTGTGTATAAAAGCGAGGCGGGGAAGGACAGAGCGATAATAAAGCAGGTTAAGGAATGCCACGAAAAGGGCCAGCCCGTGCTCATAGGTACGATATCCATCGAAAAGAGCGAGCTGCTCTCCGGCATGCTCAAGCGCGAGGGAATAAAGCACAATGTCCTCAACGCAAAGCAGCACGAAAAGGAAGCGGAGATAGTAGCGCAGGCCGGTAAGTTCAACGCCGTCACCATTGCGACGAATATGGCCGGCCGCGGCACGGATATCATGCTCGGCGGCAACGCCGAATATCTGGCGAAAAACGAGCTGAAAAAGAAGGGCTATTCCGAAGAGATCATATCCGAAGCCACCGGCTACGCCGATACGGATAATGAGGATATACTCAAAGCCCGCGCCGATTACGCCGAGGCATACGCCCGATTTAAAAAGGAAACGGACGCCGAGGCCGAAAAGGTACGCGCCGCCGGAGGTCTCTTCATCCTCGGCACGGAGCGCCACGAAAGCCGCCGTATCGATAACCAGCTGCGCGGCCGCGCGGGTCGTCAGGGCGACCCCGGCGAATCGCGCTTCTATATCGCCATGACGGACGATATCATGCGTCTTTTCGGTTCCGAAAAAATGCAGCGCATGATGGATACGCTC
>CAKTED010000279.1 GCA_934546725.1 uncultured Oscillospiraceae bacterium
CGCGATGCTCTCCTGCAATCTCAAGGACGGCACGAGCTACCTTGCCCGCTTCGGCAGCGTTACCGAGGACGTTATCCTCCTCAATAACAACGCCACCGCGCCCGACGGCAGCTCCGGCGCGCTTTACACCTCCGCCGGTACGTTCAAAACGGACGCCGATATCTCGGACGCGTACATCGGCGAGCGCGGCGCGATAGTTGTCGGCGCGAATAATAAGGTCGTGCTCTTCATCCCGAAGGACAGCTCGAAGAAGACCGTTACCGTAAAGACAGCCGAGGCCAGCTGGTTTAAGGACGCGGACGGCACGCGCTACACCGTCTCCTCCGATACGGTGGTCTATACCGACAGCGAGACGAAGAGCTGGAAGGACGTCTGGCTCGACGCGGCGGAGGGATCGGAAATGACGGTCTATTTCACCGCGAAGGGCACTGTTGAAGCCATCTTTTTCGCCACCTCAATCGCAAACGACAATGTGGCGGTCGCCATGAATGAGGTGAAGGGTAATCCCTTCACCTCTCTTCTTAACGGAGATACGGAGTACAGCATCATAAAAAACGGCGCGGAGGCCTCCGTTTCCGACCTTCGCCGCTACGACGTGGCCGTGTATGACGAGGCGGCGCACCGCCTGAAGGTGACGGATCTCAAGCTGACGGGGTATTATGAAAACGCGTACCCCAGCCAGTCCTCGCCGGAGAAGATAAAATTTCTCGGCCACACCTTCGACGTGGTTCCCTCCGCGCTCGATTCGCTCCAGAGCTTCAAAATAGGCGATATGATGACGCTGCTTTTTACCGATGATCTGCGCGTGGCGGGCGCCGTTTCCGCAACGGCCGTCTCCGGCAACGCCGTCGGCGTGGTGAAGAGCTATTCCACGGAGAAGGCGAGCGTTGAGCTGCTTACGACCGCCGGAAAAACCGTCGAGATAAGCGGCATCCCCGTCGGCGGCTCCACCACGGGCATGAACGGCGAGCTTGTGACCGTTTCGAGCTATCAGAAGGGCTATCTCACCGTCCGCCGCCTTACGGAGTCCGCCGCACTCGGAGTGCTCGACCTGGACAAAATGACGCTTGGCACGGCGAAGCTCAGCCCCGCCGTAAAGATATTTGACCGCGCGGGCAAGAGCGCCCTTGCGAGCGTTTCCGCCGACGAGATCAGGCTGCGCAGCATTCCGCGAAGCTCCGTGCTCTATGCCCACAGCGACTATGCCGGGCGCATAGACCTCGTCGTGCTTGACGACGTTACCGGCAGCTGCTTCACCTACGGCCTTTTCCGCATAACGAACAGCACCGTCTCCACGGAGTTTGGCGATATTACGAACCGCACGGCCTGTATAGAGAACAGCGCGGGGAGCACCGCCGCACTGCGATGCAGCCACATGATCCGTACTGGAGAGGCGGGAGGTCTTGCATATTCGGCAAACGGCGATGAGATAACTTCCGTCGTAACGCTGCTGAAGCTTGCAAACGTCAGCCGCACGGCGTTTAAGACCGCAAACGGCGAAACGACGCTCACGGTCGGCGACTTTTCCATCCCCGTTGCGGAAAATGTTCAGTGCTATAATGCCGCCGCCGGTGTGTGGTTCGAGAGCCTGAACGATGCCCGCGCGTTTTCGACAACGCTTACGGTGTACTATGACCGCGAGCCCGCGCTCGGCGGCCAGGTCCGCCTCGTAGTAGCAGGGTAAGGATCATTTTTAGCCATGCAGGGGGAGCGGAGCTTGAATATTGCTGTCATTCAGAGGGAGCGCAGCGACCGAAGAATCCCCTGGTTGGTTCCACCGGGGTAGCGACGACGTACTGCCCAGCCCCTGACAGGGGGATTCCACGGCCTGCGGCCTCTGAATGACGGAAACTTTTGGTCTCCGTGTCCACAATTCCGCTGTCATTCTCGCGCTCCGCGCGGGAATCCCAAATGGTTCCGCCGGACAGCAAATTTGCAAATTTGTGTATTTTTGCAAATTTATGTTGACATTTTCTGCCGCTAATGGTATCATTTCCTTACCGGGATACCGTGAAATATCGGTTTCGTGGTCAATTTTTTCCACCCCTATTTTTGTATGCCGGTCTCCCTCTTACCCCAAACAGGCCGGCGCCCATGTTCCGGGGCGCGTTATATCATGCGTTTCGGCAGCACCGGGGCAGGCGATCCGTCCAATCGCCTGCCCCGGTGTTTTTGTGTCCTCAGGCAAGCTCCACGGAGTATTGCCCGTCCAGCACGAGAACGCGGGCCCTGCAAAGCTCACGGCCCGAGACATAAACCGCGCAGAAGGCCTCGTATCCGCCGCCGTGCAGCGCGAAGGCCGGGGAGGCTTCGACCTCCGCAGCGTCCAGCCCCAGCGCGGACAGTACGGCGGCGCATATTTCGGGCGAATCGCGCCAGCCCACGCGCTCGAGCGCCAGCCTCAGCTCATCGGCCTGAGACGGCTCCAGAACGCCCTGCGGGTGGCCGAACGTCATCACGCCAAGCCGCGAAAGCGCGGCAAGCGCCGCCTCGGGCTGCTCGGCTCCCGCTTCCCTGCCGCCGCGTGTGAGCAGGCGGTACGTTATCGCGGCGGCCTCTTCACGCGTTATCGGCTCGTCCGGGCAGAATAAGTGCCCGCCCCTACCCTCGACAGCGCCTGCCTCCAGCGCCGCGCCCGCCGCGCCGGAGCAGGGC
>CAKTED010000280.1 GCA_934546725.1 uncultured Oscillospiraceae bacterium
GTTCGGAGCCTTTGTATCCCTGCCCGGAGGAAAATCCGGCCTGGTACATATTTCCGAGATCGCCTATTCCTATGTCAACGAGGTGAGCGATTTTCTGAAGGAGGGCCAGGAGGTAAAGGTCAAGATCATTGGCATTGACGAGAACGGACGCATAAATCTCTCTATAAAAAAAGCGCAGGAGCCTCCTCCGCAGCCGCCGAGGCGCAAGCCCTTCAATAATCAGGGCGGGAATGCGTCAAGAAGCTTCTCGAGGGCATCTCAGCCCGCGGCAGAGCCCACTTTTGAAGATAAGCTCAAGCAGTTCATGGCGGATTCGGACAGCAAAATATCCGGGATCAGGCAGTATTCCGACCGCAAGTCCAGCCGCCGCAGAGGCGGAAGATAACGGCACGCGCCGCAGCGTATTAAAAAATCTGCCCTCCGGCAAGGCTGCCGGAGGGCGTTTTTACTATGCCCGCGCAAAAAAAGCGCGGGCCGTCGAAGCGACCCGCAAAGATAGGGTTGTGGGATAAAGATATGAACTTTCGGCCCGGTGATCGGGCCGGGACCTCCGGCAAGCCGGGGGCCTCACGCCATTGGATAAGCTGTGATTTAAATATAGCATCGATGGCATAAATTGTAAATAGGAAGTTTTGACGATTAAGGTCTGGTTTTGACGAAAGGCGGAGCGGGATGCGGGATATTTCTTTTGAGGACATTGCGGCGCTGGTGGAGCGCCTGTGCATAAAGGCGAATACGATACTTTCGCCCGAGCTTGGCGTGCTTCTCGAGTGCAGCGCCGAGGACGAACGCTGTCCGGCGGCCAGGAGCGCGCTGGAGGACATTGTGGCAAACTTCAAGCTTGCCGCGCAGGACGGGCTGCCCATCTGCCAGGATACGGGCATGGCGGTGGTCTTTGCCGAGATAGGGCAGGAGGCGCACATCGTGGGCGGCCTTTTTGAGGACGCGGTGAACGAGGGCGTCCGCCGGGGATACGTTAACGGCTGCCTGAGAAAGTCCGTGGTGAGAGATCCGCTGAGGCGGGAAAATACGAACGATAATACCCCGGCGGTGCTGCACCTCCGCCTTGTCGAGGGGGACGGGATAAGGATAACCGTTGCGCCCAAGGGCTTCGGGAGCGAGAACATGAGCGCGGCGAGGATGTTCCTGCCGTCAAATACGGCGGAGGATATTGAGGACTTTATCGTGGAAACGGTAAGAAAGGCCGGAGCGCGGCCCTGCCCGCCGGTTATCCTCGGAGTAGGTCTCGGCGGAACGCTCGAGCAGGCGGCGCTCACGGCGAAGGCCGCGCTGCTGCGCCCGGTGGACACGCATAACCCGGACCCGTTTTACGCGGAGATGGAAAAGCGGACGCTTTACAGGGTGAACCGCCTGGATATAGGCGCGCAGGGCTTTGGCGGGAAGCACACGGCGCTCGCCGTAAACATTGACGCGAAGCCTACCCACATTGCGGGGCTGCCCTGCGTGGTAAACATGAGCTGCCATGTTACGCGGCACGCGACAGGCAAGCTGTAAAAAAACGGCGATTAATAAAAAATTAATTAAAGTTTCAAAATAACTCTTTGTTTTTGCAAAAGACTGTGGTATAATAAAAGCATCAGGGGAGATAGCCTTTGATATACCGGCAGATAAGCCGTGCGAAAGGAGCGTTATTTATGAAGTTCGTTTATACCGAGAAGAAAGTTAATGTACGGGATAATGTTAAGCAGTATGCCGAGAAGAAGATCGGCAAGCTTGACCGCCTGTTTAAGGGCGAGTCTACGGCGTATGTAACCTTTTCCGTGCAGAAAAACCGCTGTATCGTCGAGCTGACGGTGGAAAACAACGGCATGTTCTTCAGAGTGAGCGAGAGCACAAGCGACATGTTCGCTTCCATCGACTCCGCGGTGGCCTCCATTGAGCGTCAGGTTCGCAAGAATAAGACGAGACTGGCGAAAAGGCTGCGCGACGGTGCGCTCGAGAGGGAATTTATCCCCTCGGTGCAGACGGAGTCCGAGGAGGAGGAGACGGATTTCAAGATCGTTCGCACGAAGCGCTTCCCGATAAAGCCGATGTCTGTTGAGGAAGCGGTGCTGCAGATGAATCTGCTGGAGCACGAATTCTTCGTCTTTAAAAACCATGACTCGGACGATGCTTTCTGCGTTGTATATAAGCGCAGGGACGGAGGCTACGGTCTTATAGAGTCCAGCGAGGAATAAAGTCTCCTGCAAAAATACCTGAATTTCAGCAAAGGGCTGCATCCCGCCGCGTCTCAGAGATTCCGCGAATCAAACACCTCCGGCGGCAGCACGTCGGAGAGCGCGATCAGCACCGGGCGGCGCGGGTCAGACGTCTCTGGCACCCGCATCGGGCTTTTCAGCCGCGGCGGCAGATCCGGCGCGTTCAGCGGCAGCGAGAGGCAGACCGCGGTGCCGTCCGCCTGCTGTTCCAGCAGAAGCCGCCCCCCATGCAGCTGCACGATGCTGCGCGCAAGCGGCAATCCCAGCCCCGCGCCGCGGCGTCCATCGTTCAGCGGGGAGACCGCAGAAAACTGCGAAAATGCAGCAGACAGCGCGGCAGCATCCATCGCCGTGCCGCCGGTCAGCGTCAGCACACCCTCAAAGGTGTAAGTACCAGCGGTGCTGCCATCATACTTGTCGCAGCTCCA
>CAKTED010000281.1 GCA_934546725.1 uncultured Oscillospiraceae bacterium
CTCCAGGACTTATGGAGATAGTTGGCGAATCGTTCATAGAGCTCAACGCGCAGGATGCGGAAAAATGGGGCATAAGCGACGGCGACAGAGTAAGCGTTGTTTCCCGGCGCGGCGAAACGGTGACTACGGCGCGGGTGAGCGATAAGTGCTCGCCCGGCGAGAGCTGGATGCCGTTCCACTTCGGAGACTGCAACTGGGTAACAAATAACGCGCTCGACCAGTTTGCGCGCATTCCGGAGTATAAGGTCTGCGCGGTTAGAATAAGCAAAGCATAAAAAAGAACAAAGGAGAGAAACGTGGCCATGATCATAAAAAACGTAAGCAGCGGGCTGGCTGTGAGCCGAAAAGTACACGCAAAGCGCTATGATATGAACGGACAGTGCCAGCCGGTAGACCAGGTGATAGTGTCCGAGCACTGCATAAGTCTGTATGTAAACGATGAGCTGTATGCGGAAATAGTGTGCTCGGCAAAGGATCTGGCGGAGCTGGTGACAGGCCACGTTTACTCTCAGGGACTTGTATCAGACGTATCCGAGATAGAGGCCGTTTTCGTAGGCGGGGACGGACGCGTTGCGCAGGTTTATACGAAGGATCGGAAGCTGAACAGAAGGGAAGGCGTATCGAAGCTCCCTGTGCATGTCTGGAAGCCCGAGTGGGTATTTTCCATGGTAGGTATGCTGGAGGGTGATACTCCGCTTTATGAAAAGACGAATGCCGCGCACTGCTGTCTGCTCGCGTATGACGGCAGGGTGGTGTATAAATGCGAGGATGTTGGCCGCCACAACGCGATGGATAAGGTCATCGGCTGCGCAGTGGCGGACGGGCTCGAGCTTTCAAGATGCAGCGTATATTGCTCCGGGCGGGTCCCGCTCGATATGCTCGAAAAAACCGTGCGCTCCGGGATACCGGTGCTCGTAAGCCATTCCGCACCGACGGATGCTTCCATAGAGCTTGCAAAGCGCTGCGGGGCAACGCTTATCTGCTCCGCGCGGCAGGATTACATGGTAGTATATAACGATGGGACGGAGGGCCGCTGACAGCGGCGCAGCCACAAAATGCAAAAGCAGCAGAGGTGTTTGAGCCTCTGCTGCTTTTTCGGTATTCTTTGTTTTTTGAGACGAATTAAAATGCCCGGAGCGAGCGGACGGAGTTAAGCGCGCATATGACGCCGAGGCCACAGTCTGATACAACGGCGAGCCAGAACGGCGCAAGGCCGAAAATTGCGGTAACGAATATGATGAGCTTGAGCGCCAGGGCGATTATCATGCCCTGCCATACGGAGGATCTGCTGCGTCTTGCGGCCAGAATGAGCTCCGCAAGCTTTCCTGTCTGCGCCTTCGGGATGACAACGGAGGCTCCGTCAACGTCTTCGCCGACCGAAACTCCGACGTCCGCCATTGCAAGGAGCTCTGAGTTGCTGCTGACAAAGGCGAGAGTTTCCTCGGGGAAGGTATCCGCAAGGAGCTTTTCAAGCTGCGTTTTTTTATCGGACTCCGTGCAGCCGGAGAAATATTCGCTTATGCCAAGCTCGTGAGCCAAACGGGCCGCCGAGCTTTCATCCTCCTCCGAAAGAAGAATGATACGATCCGTGCCGCCGCTTCTGAGCGCCGCGACGGCGGTTTTCATGCTTCCCGGGACGGTGCGCAGAAGCTTTATGCAGCCTGCGTAGGAGCCGTTTACGGCGATATGTACGGAATCCTTTTCGGCCGAGAGCTCGGAGGCCTTTTCGGCGAGACCGAGCTTGTCCATCATGGCGATGTTACCGGCGCATATGACGATGCCCTTTGCGTGGGCAAGAACGCCGAGACCGGGAAGCGTTTCGGAGGCAGTGATGCTGTTGCTGTCCACCGGCTTTCCGTATGCCTTCAATATTGCCGCCGCGGCGGGATGCTTTGAGCCGAATTCGGCAAAGGAAGCAAGCATGAGGAGCTCCTGCTCGGAAAGCCCCTTTGCCGGTATTACCGCCGCCAGGCGGCAGTCACCGCCGGGAAATACGCTGCTTCCGTCAAAAACAACGGTGTTCACGGAAGCGAGCCTTTCGGCGCATGCGGCGGATGAAACCGCAACGCCGCGCTTTGCCGACGCGCCGATAAAGCAGCGGTAGCCGAGAAGCGAAGAGAGCGTTACGGCGCAGGGGCAGGCGGCAAGGAGAAAAATGTCCGCGCGAACAAGCCAGACCCTGAAGTCGGCGCCGAAAAGAAGGGGAATGAGCGCTATGAGAAGCGCTATGACTATGACTGCGGGAACGTAAAAGCGCATATGGGAATCGGTAAAGGCTTCAAAGCGGGATTTTTCGTTGCCTGAAACGCGCATTCCGGCTGCTTCAACGGCGGAATCCGCCGCGGCAAGGAGTCTCGAGGAGATGAAGTCGCATGCGCAGAACAAAACGGCGGCAAGGACTGCCTCGGGATACCGGCCCGCGCCAAAGGCGGCGATATCGGCAAGGAGCATAACGAGCTGTGGAGTGAAGAAATCCGCCTTGGATATGCTCTTTATCACTGATATGACAAGGCCGTATGCCGCAAGCAGAAAGCCGAATATGCAAAGAACAAGCTCTGCGGCCCAGGGGAGCCCGGCTATTGCGCAGACAGCCGCTATTACAGCGGCGATGGCCGCGCGGGCAAAGACCGAGTAATCC
>CAKTED010000282.1 GCA_934546725.1 uncultured Oscillospiraceae bacterium
CATACCATCAGATGGGCAAGATGAAGTACGAGCGCCTCGGCTGGAAATATAAAATGCACCGCTGGGAGCCGCCCTCCGACGAATTCATGAACGGCGCGCTGGAAATTTTCAGCGAATATTCGCTCCCATGTCAGCTGCATTGACGCAGCCCGGCGCAAATCAGACAACAATGTAATAAAACGCGATTATCGCGAGAAGGAGAATATTATGGATAAATTCGATCTTCCCATTTCGCAGCGTATAAAAGACTACAAAGCGAAAAGAGCGCGGATCAACAAGGACATGCGGCTGAACTTTGAGCGCAACCGCATCCTCACCGACTATTATAAGACCCACACGAAGGAATACCCCATCATCAAGCGCGCGGGCTTCCTTTACACCTGGCTCACCACCCGTGAGATCAATATCGACGATGACGATATCTTCCTCGGCGACGCCGGTCCGCACTGCCGCACGGTACATTTTGATATCGAGCAGTGCAGCCCCGCCTGGGTCGAGGGCTGCTTCGGCGACACCGATGAGCGCTTCAAGGCCGCCTGGCAGCAGCCCGGCAGCGTCTGGGTAAGCGACGAGGACCGCAAATGGATCCTCGAGGCCGAGGAATTCTGGAAGGAAAACGACATTGCCGCCACTGCGCGCGGCATCTTCCCGCCCGAGTTCACCGAGAGCATGGGCGCGTACAAGAGCTTCCTCAACGGCTCATATCCCGGCCACTTCAATCCCAACTATGAGCGTGCCGTCACCGTCGGCTTCGGCGAGTGCCGCCGCATTGCCGAGGAGAAGCTTGCCGAGATTCAGGCTCACACCACTGCCGACAACGTCCGCAGTGAGCTTTTCTACCGCGCATACATCAAGGTCTGCGACGGCATGATCCTCATGAGCAAGCGCTACGCCGAGGGCTGCCGCAAAAAGGCCGAGACCATAGCCGACCCCGTCCGTAAGGCGGAGTTCCTCAAAATGGCCGATTCCTGCGACTGGATAATCGAGCATCCCGCCCGCAACCTCTGGGAGGGTCTTCAGGTCATCCACTTCTATCAGTACCTCCTCATTGCCGACGGTACCCACTGGGCCGACTCTCCCGGACTTGTCGACTCCTTCCTCGGACCTCTTGCCGAAAATGACATCGCCACCGGTGCGCTCACCCGCGAGCAGGCCCAGGAGCTTTTTGATGCCTGGGTGCTGCATATGGGCGACCAGATCATCATGTTCCCCAAGCCGACGAACGATCAGCTCATAGAGGCGCACAAGAACGGGCGCACCTTCTTTGATCTTCAGGGCGGTGCGCAGAACATCGCGGCAGGCAGCCTTATCACCATCGGCGGCATGAAGGTAGACGGCAGCGGCGACTATAACATCGCCACGGAGATGATCCTCCTTTCCTACTACCGTCTGCGCGTGGCTGAGCCCAGCCTTGCCCTGCGCCTGAACGAGCACACTCCCGACCTTATCTGGGAGCTCGGCATTGCGTGCAGCAAGCGCAACGGCGGCATTCCCCAGTTCAATAATGACGATATCATCATCAAAAGCATGCTCGACCGCGGCGTTCCGCTCGAGGACGCCCGCCGCTACGCCGTTTTCGGCTGCGTTGAGCCTGCCATCAGCGGCAAGGAGTGGTCCATGGCCGCAAACTGCGGCGGCTTCGGCACCGGCATGAGCCTTGTAAACGTCATGCAGTATGTCATATTCGGCAACGTTAACCCCATGGACGGCACCTCCGGCAAGCTCCCCTGCAAGAAGCTTTATGAGTACGAGAGCTTCGATGAGCTCAAGGCCGAGATGGAGCGTCAGATGAAGTTCTATATCGACAGCATCACCCGCATGTACCATTTCGCGGCGCTTGTTTTCAACACCGAGTGGCCCTGCCTGTCCGCCTCCATGATGACCGAGGGCTGCCTCGAGACCGGCCGCGACGTTACCTGGGGTGGCGCCACCTACAACGGCATGGGCTCCATGATCGGCGCAATAGGCACGGTTGGCGACAGTCTCAGCGTTATCAAGACGCTCTGCTTCGACAAAAAGACCGTCTCCACCCGCGAGCTTTACGACGCTCTGCTCAACAACTGGGAGGGCAAAGAGCTGCTCCGCCGCCGCATTCTCAACGAGGCCCCCTTCTACGGCAATGACGACGACTGCCCAGACTCCATTGTCGAGTGGTTCACCAATTACTGGGTCGACCGCTTCAACAACAGCCCCGGCGTTAACAACGGAACGCAGAACTGCGGCGCTCTCGACCTTTACTGGGTCATGGGCGGCAAGCACACCTGGGCCACGCCCGACGGGCGCAAGGCGGGCGACCCGCTCTCGGCCTCCAGCGATCCGAGACCCGACTCCGTCAGAAACGGCCCTCTTGCATATGTCAAGAGCGTTGCCAAAATGCCCTGGCGCAAGCTCCGCTGCGGCGGCGCGATAAACCTCCGCCTTGACGCAAACTCCGTCAAGAGCGACGACGCGACCGCAAAGATCCGTGATCTTATCAACACCTACTTCACACTCGGCGGAATCCAGGTCCACTTCACCGTTGCCGACACCGCCGTAATGCGCGCGGCACAGAAGAACCCTGACGATTATCAGGACCTTATCGTCCGTATCGCCGGTTTCTCCGCCTACTTCACGCATATGTCCTTCGACGATCAGGAG
>CAKTED010000283.1 GCA_934546725.1 uncultured Oscillospiraceae bacterium
ACCATATTCTTCATACCTTTTTTCTTCTATTGTTATTGTCCAATTTGTATTGTAGTCCTATTTTCGTGAGATTTTGAGCCGGGGCGCTATTGCCAATATTTCAGGGGTCTGCTATAATTGTTTTCCACCTGAAACAGAGAAAGAAGGGGGCGTGGAAAGCGTGGGAAACGAAGAATATGTTCTGCCTGGCGGCGTTACGATAAACGCCCAGGCGGCGGATAAGCTGCTGGACTGCGCAGACGGAGACGCCGCGCTCCTGTACATATATATACTTCGCAACGGAGGGAAGCTGTCGCTGACGCAGGCGGCGGAGCGGCTGAAAATGGGCGCGGGGGCCGAAAAGGCGGCAAACAGACTGCGTGAGCTCGGCCTTATCGAGGGCGCGGCGCAGAGAAGTGAGCCCGCGCCGGAAAAGGAAAAGCCCGCCGCCGGGGACGAAAAGAGAAGCCTCGTTTCGCGCGAGGACCGTCTGCCGGAATATACGAGCGGCGACGTGAGCACGCTCGTTCGGGAAAAGCCGGAGTTTGCCGTACTTGTAAACGAGGTGCAGGAGCTGCTTGGCAGCGTGCTGAATTCAAACGCGCTCATCGACCTTATGGGCTTTTATGACTACCTCGGCCTGCCGCCGGACGTTATTCTCATGCTCGTGGCGTACTGTATAGAGGAGCACGAGAGAAAATACGGCGAGGGCAAGCGGCCGCCGATGCGCGTCATCCGCGCCGAGGCGTACAGATGGGCAGATCGCGGCATCCTTACGCTCGAGAGCGCGGGAGAGTATATGAAGAGCCTCGAACGCAGCCGCAGGCGGCAGGGCGAAATTCGCCGCGCGCTCGGTCTTCAGGACCGCAAGCTTTCCTCAACGGAGGAACGCTTCGTGCGCGACTGGGCGGAGCTTGAACTGGACGACGAGATGATCTCGGCGGCGTATGACAAAACGGTTCTGAATACCGGCAGATTTGCCTGGAAATACATGGACTCCATCCTCAGAAGCTGGGTGAAGCAGGGCTTTAAAAGCATGGACGAGGTGAACGCAGGGGACAGAAAGCCCGAAGCGGCCTCACGCGCGCAGCCGCAGGAAGCTGTCGGCGGAGGACAGGAGGAAATGGAGTATCTGCGAAAGTATCTGAAAGAGCTTGAACAGGGCTGACGGGGAGGTATATGAGAATGTCGCTGGACGGAAGGCTGCTCGGCAGAGCCATGGACAGACTTGAGGAAATGAACAGGGCCGACGAGCAGAGAAACGAAAAGCTCAGGCGCAGGGTATATGCACGGCTCCCGCGCGTTGCGGAGATAGACCGCATTATCGCGGGCTCCTTTGCGGACGCGGCCTACGCCGCGCTGGACAGCGGCAGCCGTGACCCGGAGGAGGCTCTGCGGAAGATAGCGATAGAAAACCTGACTCTTCAGGCGGAGCGCGCGGAGCTTATGTGCGGGGCAGGCTTCGAGCCGGACTGCCTTGACGAAAAGCCGCGCTGCGAAAAGTGCTCCGACCGAGGCTTTTACGGAACGCACCCGTGCGACTGTCTCATGAAGCTCTACGCCGAGGAGCAGCGAAAGGAGCTTTCCCAGCTGCTGAAGCTCGGCGAGGAAACATTCGATTCCTTCCGCCTTGAATATTATGACGACCGGCCTGACAGAAACGGGGTAAGTCCGCGCGCGAGAATGGAGGTCATATACGAAATATGCCTGCAATACGCGCGCAAATTCGGCGGCGAGCGGGATAATCTTTTCATGAGCGGCGGACCGGGCCTGGGGAAGACCTTTCTCTCCACCTGCATAGCAAAGGTCGTGTCCGAGGCGGGCTGGTCCGTGGTGTACGATACTGCCGTGAGCGTTTTTTCACGCTTTGAGGAGGAGCGCTTTTCGAGAAACGCGGATATTGACGGCCTGCGCGCCGACCTTGACCGCTATATGAACTGCGATCTGCTCATCCTTGACGACCTCGGCACGGAGATGACGACGGCGTTTACGATAAGCTCGCTTTACGATCTCATAAACACCCGCATCCGTACGAAAAAGAAGACGATAATCAGCTCAAACCTCGGCCTTGAGGACATAAAACGCAGGTATTCCGTTCCGATAGCCTCGCGCCTCGGCGGAGACTATACGCTCCTCAATTTTGCGGGCAGTGATATAAGAAACATAAAAAAACGAATCGGAAAATAAAAAATTTTGACGTTTTGCGCAAACGATATTGACGGGAACGAAAATAAATTGTACAAGACCGTCGTTTTGTGAATGAACACGGTTCTCACCGCGGCGTGAAATGAAGGAAAAAAATCACGCCCGCAGCCGCAGATTTGTGATAATGCAGCAACATGAACATGTTCAATGCATTTATAATGCAAAAAATCGTCAAATTTCATCTAAACCCTTAAAAGTTTCCCCGTCAGACCTGGCGAATTTGTTTTAATTTACAGTTGCTAAAACGGGAAAAAGTATATATAATATCGTAGATAAGATGTGAGCAGTGTGAACAGAAGGCGCCTTGCGCGGAAAGGAGATCACAATGCACGACGATTTCAGCGGAGAGCACATTCACGAGCATCCGCACACCCATACTCACGAGCATACTCACGACGGCGTGACCCACACTCATGAGCATGTGCATGAGCACAGCCACGAGC
>CAKTED010000284.1 GCA_934546725.1 uncultured Oscillospiraceae bacterium
GGTTATGGCTTATGCCCGAACCGCCGTAAGCGCCGTTGCCGGTGCGGTTTTCGAGAATTTCCTTGTCAACGGTCAGAACGTCCGCGGTAGTCGGGACGCGGTAATCGATAAAGTTGCCGTTCAGCTTTACGCCGGTTTCGGGATCGAGCACATGCTCCTGAAGAAGCTGGCTGCCCTGCGTGAAGAATATGACCTGGTCTATCTGACTTTCGAGAGAGGTGCGGCGGATGACCTTGCCAACGTCCGGCACTACGAGATATTTGAGAATCTCCACCTCACCGGTCTCATCGTCCACGGCGACCTCGCACCACGCTGTTTCCATGGTGTCCAAAATCCTTCCGAAGCCGGTGGACCACGCGGCGTCGGGGGAGAAGCCGTAATTTTCGGCGGTAAGGTTTTCATTCGTCGCCTGGCTGAGCGGTACGAATTTTGAAGGATCAGCCTTTACGATGACCTTTGCGTCCACGATGTCCAGCTCATCCGCGCTGTATCCCTTTATCGGGCTGGAGCCTCTGTCGCGAACGAAGGGACCGTAGTTTACAATGCCGTCATTGGCGGCATATTTCACAGCCTCCTCAAGGATCATGCTCTTGAGCCTGTTTGCGCATTCCTTGACTATCCAGCCCTGCCCGGTAACGCCGTCCGAACCATAGGACTGGTCGGAATGCTTTTCGCGGTAATCAAAGTCGACGTGTATGTCATCAAAGCTTACGCCAAGCTCCTCGGCGATTATCATGGTGTAGCACTCCGTGCCGTAAAAGCCCTGAACGGGGCCCTGCGTGGGGAAATGTATCTCGCCGTTTCGATAGTGAAGCTTGCAGGTATAGTCGCAGAAGCCGTGGCGGGGGCACATTCCGTAGCGGAAGCTCGCGCCGTGCAGCCTGCCGTCTGGCAGACGCTTTGTTCCGGCCCTGTGCCAGTTCCAGTTCATGAGGCGTTTGCCGGTTTCAATGCAGGCCTCAAAGCTGGGCACCGGGTTGGGGTCGTCCTGAGACGAGGGGCCGTGAAGATTGAGGCGGGCGATATCAACGGGGTCCTTTCCAAGCTTTTCGGCTATGAGGTACAGGCCCATCGTGAGCGAATCCCAGTTAAACGGGAAAAACTGGCTGCTGCAGTGCATGAAGCCGCGGTTTGAATCCACACAGGTGAAGAGCTGGCCTATATTTTTGCATTTCAGCGTATAGTACGGGCCCCAGTCGCGGTCGCCGACGGTGCCGAGCTGGGAGGAGTTCGGCGCGGCGTTATCCTTGAGTATGTGATCCTCAACTACTGTGATAAGGCCGTCGTTCGTAACTCCGAGCTTGAGGTGCATGTGCGTTTCAAGACGGTTCAGGTCAAAGGTTTCCTCGCGGGTGTTGCAGCAGCGCACGGGGCGGCCGCCGAGACGCTTTGAAAGGAGCGGGGTTATCTCCTGACACATGCGCAGTCCCCAGTCGCAGTACTTTCCACCCTGGAAAAGGCCCTCATGGACGATGTTTTCCTCCGGCAGATTGTACATCGCGTGTATGCCCTCGACGCGGTGTACCGCGCCCTCAAGGTGGAGCACGTCTCCCTTTACATAAACGCCTTCGGTCCAGAATGCAACGGAGGCGTAGGGGTTCGGACTGGTGGACACCTGATCGTGAACATTAATGTCGTATTCTATTACAAAGTCGGATTCTCCCCAGCCCTTATCGAGGTCGCCGTCGATCTTGAAGTTGTAGCTCACGTTTCCCTCACGCGGGGGATCCTCGGGATAGTAGCGGGTCATGAGGCGGTAGCCGTCACGCGTGACCCACTCGGGTATGGGCTGGTAATACGCCTTTTCAAATGGCTCCCACTCGGGGCCGCGAATATTTTCGAGGCTTTTGTCAAGTCCCTTTCGGATATCAACGATGAACGGGAGGACCTCCCATTCAATTTTGAGAGCCTTGAGCGCCTCCTCGCAGAGACTTTCACTTTCGGCAACGACGATGCAGCCAACCTCCTCGCCCTCAAAGTACGCTTCGTTCATCAGATAGTGCGGCTTGGGGCCGTTCCAGTAAAAATTGTACCCGACCTCTTCAAAAACAGGATCGTCCCACTTTACAACGTCAAGCACGCCGGGGATCTTCATCGCCTCCGTCTCGTCTATCGAGAGAACGCGGGCGTGGGCATAGGGGCTGCGCAGTATTTTGGCAAAGGCCATGTTCGGATAAACGTAGTCCGAGCCGAATTTGGCCAGGCCCGCCGCGATCGTATAGGACAGAAGGCCCGGAATATTGGGCTTGCCGACGACCTTGAAATCCTTGCGCTGGCCGTTTACGCCTGTAAGGTCAGCCATCAGTCTTCCCTCCCTTCGGTAAGCGCCGCAACGAGTGCGGCGGCCTCATGAATGGCCTGAGCGTGGCGCGGATAGGTCCCGCATATGCAGATGTTTCCGCTGAGCGCCCTGTTTATCTCCTCCGTTGTCGGATTCGGATTTTTTTCAAGAAGCGCCTTGGACTTTACGAGGAAGCCCGGGGTGCAGTAGCCGCACTGCATGGCGTCCCATTTGCAGTAGGCGTCTATAAGCGGCTTCCTCTTCGGATTTGTGGCGATGCCCTCTACCGTTTCGACGGACATTCCGTTGCAGTCGGCCGCTATTGTGG
>CAKTED010000285.1 GCA_934546725.1 uncultured Oscillospiraceae bacterium
TCTCAGATGGACGGCGTTTTCGATAGCATGGCAGCTCGCTGTGGCCTATGTTCTTTCCGTTGCCGCCTTTCAGCTCACCTCGCTTCTGTTTTGAACTCTTAATAATTATTTGGCAACTTGCGCGATTATAATTGACAAATTGACTCCTTGCTTATATAATAGCAACAGATTTGTTCATCAACTGAATCTGTTGATTAACTCATAAAATAAACCCAAGGAGGAACTCTCAATGTCCATACCCGCTTTTGACCCCAAAGAGCTTGAGCTGGTAGATTCCGTCGGCTTCGGCGGAATGCCCACAAAGGATTTCAGCTATCCGCTCAATAAGCACGATCACGGTGTCGCGGCCTTCTCCAAAAAGCCATGGTGGCAGATGTATCAGGCTCTCGATACCCAGATCTTCACCCCCCGCATAATCCCCGATAATGTAGCTCGCGGCTTCGTTTTCGAGGGTGCTCCCTTTGATGCCAATACCGAGGGCGGCGGCCCCGACATGTTCGGAGTTGAATGGGAGTATATAAAGACCGTCGGCGGCTCCATGGTACGTCCTGGCAAGCCCTTCCTCGAGGATATCTCGGAATGGTATGACAAGGTCGTATGGCCCGACATTGAGAAGTGGGACTGGGAAGGCTCCGCAAAGCTCAATAACGACACCTTCCTCAAGGCCGAGAACTTCAACCAGTGCTGGTTCCAGACCGGCTTCTTCGAGCGTCTTATCGCTCTGATGGAGTTTGAGGGCGCCATCATGGCTCTGTTCGATGAGGATTCTCAGGAGGATGTTCACGCTTTCTTCACGAAGCTGACCGACCTCTATCTCGATATCTTCAAGCATATCTGCGACTATTATCCCAACGTTAACGCCTTCTTCATCCACGATGACTGGGGCTCTCAGAAGGAGACCTTCTTCTCCCCTGCAATCGCCGAGAAGATGCTTGTTCCCTATATGCGCAAGATAACCGATTATCTGCATTCGAGAGGCAAGTTCTGCGAGCTGCATTCCTGCGGCAACAACCTCAAGCAGGTTCCCAACTACATAAAGGCAGGCTGGGATGCTTGGGCTCCCCAGCTCATGAACGACAGCTACAAGATCTACGACCTCTACGGAGATCAGCTGCTCGTCGCCACCTTCCCGCAGAATATCCCCGAGGACATCATGGCTCTTCAGACCAACGAGGAGCGCGGCGCAGCCTTTGCAAAGCTCCCGGAAGAGGAGCAGCGCAGAATTGCTCACGAGTACGCAGAGCGCGTATGCAAGCCCGGCAAGCCCAGCTTCTATAACTTCTATGCGGCTCACTGGCTCACTCCCGCTTTCCGCGAGGAGCTTTACAAGACCTCCCGTGAGATCTACAGCTCCGCAGAATAAGCTTTGATTCATCAATAAAACAAACCCGCGGTTCGGGCTTCAAAAGTCCGAACCGCGGGTTTTGTATTGAAACATTTCTGCGAGACCTGTGGCAGCTTCTCTTCAAAACAGCCCCACGATAAGCTGCGATACAAGAGCCGCGCCGCATGCCACGAGCGATACGCGAAAAAGGTTTCCGTCGAACCACGCCATGAGCAAAGCGGCCGCAAAACCGATAGACGAACTTATAACGCTCCCCGTAGCCGAAAGAATGGCCGGAAAGGTCATCACCGCAAGCGTAACATAGGGCATATAATAAAGAAAGGAGCGAATGAATCTGTTTTTAATTTCCCGGCGGAATATCGTGAGCGGCAGCAGGCGTATCAGATATGTAACTCCGGCCATGACGAGGATATATATGTAAATATTGTTTTTCATATCTGATCAGACCTCCGACGCTGCGCTCTCCGCATCATCCTTCTTTTCATCCTTCACGGGGAAAAGCAACGCTGCCGCTGCTGAAACAGCTACAGTCAGTATAATTATCCTGAATCCGGAGGATATATTTTTTATTACCGGCAGCAGCGCAAAAACACCGCTCAAAAGCATCGATACAATGACCACTCCGGCTATTACTCTGTCATGCCGCGAGGTGGGGACTATAACAGAGAGAAACATGCCGTAAAGCGCGATGCTCATCGCACCGGTAATAACGGCAGGCAGTATCCCACCGACTACTGCTCCGAAAAATGTTCCGAGGACCCAGCCTGGAGAAGCTACAAGCATCATTCCATATGTAAAAAACGGATTCAGCTTGCCGTGCCTGGTCACCGAAAGGGCGAAAATCTCATCCGTTATGTCAAATGCGATAAAGAAGCGGTGAAAAAATTTCATATCGCCTGAGAGCTTCTGCGAAAGTGAACAGGACATGAGCAGATACCGCAGGTTTACGATAAGCTCCGTAAACGCCATTTCCCAGTAACCGGCCCCTGCCGCGATAACGCTCAGGGCCGCGAATTCACCGGCCGAGGCATGTATTGAAAGCGACATGAGCGCTGCCTGAAGCGCGCTCAGACCCGTCTTTTTCGCGGCAATTCCCAAGGTGAAGGATACGAAAAAATATCCCAACCCTACAGGTATACCGTGGCGCAGCCCAGATATGAGCTGCTCCCTGTTTGCTTTTTTTCTCGCGCCGCGCTGCGACGCCTTCTGAATTTCATCCATCCC
>CAKTED010000286.1 GCA_934546725.1 uncultured Oscillospiraceae bacterium
CTTCCTGGGGCGCGAATAATCGTATCTGTCGTCCCCCACATGGATGAGGATCGGCAGCCGCCCCCTTGCGGCCTCATATATTTCATAGGCTTCGGGGCAGTCGATATCAAAGCACTGAAAGTCCGGATGCAGCTTTATACCGTGCAGGCCGAGCGAAATTATTCTCTCCACCTCGTCGCCCACTCCGTGCATCATCGGGTGCAGCGCGCCAAAGCCGAAAAACTCCTTATGCTCCTTCTGCTGTTCGGAAATAAAATTGTTGATATCCGCCACCTGATGCGGAGTTGTCGCAACGGAGCAGATAACGTATCGTGAAACACCGTACGCAGAGCCGTTTCTGAGCAGCTCCTCGCAGCTCCCGTCATGATGCGCCGGAAGATCATAAAAGCGGCCGATATTATAAGCCGCCTTGCTTGACACTTTGGACGGAAAAACGTGCGCGTGGGTATCGATTATTTCAAACTCTCTCCAGGGCTCTTTTTCCTTTTCGTTCTCATTCATTTTCCATCATCTCTGTTTCTGCTTGAAGACTTTTGCCTCGGCGGTACACCCGCCGAACAGCCCCGCATGCCGCCTTCTCCTGCGGCGGCCAGGCTATGCGAGACATTTTCCCGTGGAAAACAGGCAGAGGCGGGATGTGAAATATCCCGCCGCAGCTCTGTTTTTATTATTCAGCTGAAATAATAAAGTAATATACCGGTTGACCGCCGTTGATCACTGTGACCTCCGCGTCAGGAAGTCGGCTTTCGATGGCCGCCGCGATGTTATTGGCCTGAGCCTCGTCAACGTCCTCTCCATAGTAAACGTTTATAAGCTCCGGCTCAAAGCCTCCGAGAGCGTCTATTATATCCGTCATGACTCTCTCAAGCTCGCGGCCCGAGGAAAGCAGCCTGTTTTCAAGCATGGCAAGATAATCGCCCTCGCTTATTTCAACCCCGTCAAAGCTGGAGTTTCTTGCGGCATATGTCAGCATGACGGTGTGGACCGTATCAAGCGCGGCATTCATCGCCTGCTTTATATCGTCCGGGGCATCGTCCGGCTCAAGCGCCAGCATTGCGGATACGCCCTGCGGCACCGTTTTGCTGGGGATAACGATGACGTTTTTATCCGTCATGCCAACGCACTGCTCTGCGGCAAGGATTATGTTCTTGTTATTCGGCAGGACGAAGACGTTTTCCGCCGGGGTACGTTCTATTTCCTTAAGAATATCCTCCGTCGAAGGATTCATCGTCTGCCCGCCGGATATGACTCCGTCGGCTCCAAGCTCCCTGAACATGGCCTCAAGCCCCTCGCCCGCGCAAACGGCCACAACTCCGGTCTGCTTTACGGGCTCCGCGGACGTTTCCTCCTGCCCGGCGCTCTGCATCTCAACGGCCTCCGTATGCTGGAGCTTCATGTTTTCGATCTTTACGGTTATAAGGCTGCCGTACGTCAGTGCTTCGGTAAGAACAACGCCGGGGCAGTTATTGTGGACATGGACCTTGATTATTTCGTCATCGTCAACGACAACAATGCTGTCGCCCAGGCCGTCAAGGAACTCGCGCAGCTTCTGCGGGTCCTTATGGTTCTCCCGGCCGATGATAAATTCCGTGCAGTAGGCAAATTTTATATCGTCATTGTCAAAGCCCGAAAAATCCGCCCGCTCCTTCGGCATGGCCGGAGATTTGACGGTGGGCGCGGTAAATATCCTGCCCTGGAGTACGCCGAGCATCGCGTCTATTATGATAATGTATCCCTTGCCGCCGGCGTCGATGACCCCGGCCTTCTTAAGTACCGGGTTCTGCTCTATCGTCTCGCTCAGAGCCTTTTCGCCCGCCACAAGCATCGCGCCCATGACCTTTTCAATGTCGTTCTCCGCTTCGGCGCTTTCGCAGGCAGCGTCTGCCGCAACGCGTGAAACCGTAAGGATAGTACCCTCGGCCGGCTTCATCACGGCCTTATACGCCGTGCTCACTCCCTCGCGGAAGGCCTCCGCAAGCTCTGCGGCATTTATCTGCTTCTTTTCCTTCACGGCTCTCGCAAAGCCTCTGAAAAGGAGAGAAAGAATAACGCCGGAGTTTCCTCTTGCTCCGCGAAGCAGCGCTCCGGCGGCAATATCAGCGGCCGCGCTCACGCCAAACGGCTCGCTTTTCTGAAGCTCGACCATTGCGTTGCCTATCGTCATGCTCATGTTGCTGCCGGTATCTCCGTCGGGAACGGGAAAAACATTGAGTTCATTTATCTCTTCCTTGAAGCTGTCTATCGCAACGGCTGCGGCTATGAACATGTTTTTCAGGGTAAGCCCATCAATAATTTCTATCATTATACAGTGTCCGTCCTTTCAAAAGCGCGCGGCTGGACCGTGCGCCGCCCGACTGATCATTCAGGCATAATTGAATCGACGAAAACATCCACGCTTTTAACTTCCACTCCTGTGTCCGCCGAAACCTTGTACTTAACTTCGTTTATGATCGAATGGCAAATTACGGGTATATTCACGCCGTTTTTTACTATGATATGGAGCTCTATGGCAATAGCTTCATCCTCGCAGCGGGTGACCTTTACG
>CAKTED010000287.1 GCA_934546725.1 uncultured Oscillospiraceae bacterium
GTTCATAAGGAAAACGTAAAAATCGACCGTGGGGTCGATAAAGATTTGCAGACGCTGCAAATGTAAAGTCTTGACATGCAGCGTTCAAATTTGTATAATAAAAATACTCTTTGTACCACTACGAGAGAGAAACGGTTACTACGATAAGGTTACTACCGATAAGGTAGTACACCTCGGAGTCTCATCCCCCGTCCGACAAGGCCTGCGGCCCTGTTGACGGGGGAGTCTTCGTATTTGAAGAAAGGATATTTTTCGGATGTCGGATTTTCACTATACACTTGGGCTGGATATTGGCATTGGCTCCGTAGGCTGGGCGGTGCTCAGAAATGATCCGAACGGAGAGCCTGACCGTATTAAGAGCCTGGGCGTTCGCGTTTTTGATAAGGTCGATTCGAGCTCCGCCGAGCCGAGACGCGAGGCAAGGGGCACGCGCCGCCGCCTGCGCCGTCACCGTCATCGGCTGGAGCGTATCCGCCGCCTGATGGAGAAAAGCGGTATCATGTCCGTTGAGGACATACAGGCGATGTATGCCGCAGGCGGCTTCGGAACCTCACCATATGAGCTTCGCGCCGAAGCGCTGGACCGTCCGCTTACAAAGGAGGAGACCGTTCGCGTCCTGATACATCTTGCTCAGCGGCGTGGCTACAGATCCAACAGCACGGCGGAGGAGGCAGAAAAGGCAGAAAAGGCGGAGAAGGCAGCAAAAGACGAACAAGAGGCCGGGAAGATGAAAGAAGCCATTGAAGCCAACTGCCGCTGTATGGAGCAGCACGGCTACCGGACCGTGGGCGAAATGATGTTCAGGGACGAGCGCTTCTGGCAGACAGGCATGGATGATAGGACGAAATTTCTCCAAACCCGCAATAAGGCAGGCGATTATCGCTTTGCGGTGAGACGCGAGGATATCGTGGACGAGGCAAGGCAGATATTTGCCGCGCAGAGAAAACTGGGCGTGGAATGGATGAGCGAATCGATTGAGGAGGCATACCTTTCCATTCTCGAAAGTCAGCGCAGCTTTGACGAGGGACCGGGCGGAAACAGTCCGTTTCGCGGAGGCATCGGGGAAAAGGTCGGCCGCTGCACCCTTGAGCCGGGGGAGCATAGAGCGGCAAAGGCGACGTATACCTTTGAATATTTCAGGCTTTTGCAGGATCTGAACAACATGAGCCTTGCGGGGAAAAGTATGCCGCGGCAGCCGCTGGATAAGGATCAGCGCGAAATTCTGAAGGCTGAAGCACTGCGATCGGCGTCCATAAGCTATGCTCGGATTCGTAAAAAGCTGAAGCTTGCCGACGATGTGTTTTTTACAGGCCTCCATTACGGTGATAAGTCGAAGGAAGAGGCGGAGAAACGCGAGTGGAAGCAGCTGCAGGCTTATCACCGGATGAAAGCGGCGTTGGATAAGCTCGGAAAAGGTCCGATAGATAGCCTGACTGAAAGCCAGCTCAATGACATTGCGACCATTCTTACGGAGAACAGGAGCGACGAAAAGCGCGTGAATGCTCTGCGCGAGAAGGGTATCCCGCCGGAGCTTGACGAGGCGCTGCTGCCGCTGTCCTTCAGCGGGTACGGGAACCTTTCCGTAAAGGCCATGCAGAAGCTTATCCCATACATGGAGCAGGGGATGCGCTATGACGAGGCCTGTAAGGAGGCTTACGGCGACCATCGCGGTCAGCACGCAGGGGAGCGCAAGGAGCGGCTTTATCTGAACGATATGGAGGATATTGCCAATCCCGTTGTGCGCAGGGCGGTGTCGCAGACCGTTAAGGTCGTCAACGCGGTGGTTCGTACCTGGGGGCCGCTGGACGTTGTCCGTATCGAGCTGGCGCGGGAAATGAAACAGAATGAAGAGGAACGGCACAAAACGGAAAAGCGACAGGAAAAGAACCGCAAGGCAAATGAGGAGGCAAAGAAGCAAATCGAGGAATACAAGCATGACCGTGCGACGGGACTGGATATCGTAAAATTCAAGCTGTGGCAGGAGCAGGAGCAGGACGGCGTGTGCGTGTGCATGTATTCTGGGCAGAACCTTGATATATCCCGCCTGTTTGAGCCGGGCTATGCGGAGGTGGATCATATCGCCCCGTACAGCCGCAGCTTTGACGACAGCTATCAGAATAAGGTTCTGGTGCTGACCGAAGAAAACCGTAAGAAGGGAAACAGACTGCCGTATGAGTATTTCGGGCAGGACGAAGAGCGATGGAGCGAGTATGAGACGCGCGTGGAAAAGCTGATCCGCAGCTATCGCAAGCGGCAGCGGCTGCTGAAAAAGACTCTGACGGACGCGGAAAGCAAAGATTTTAAAGATCGAAACCTCAAGGATACGCAATACATTACCAGGGCGATCCATGGCCTGCTGAAGGATCATCTGCGCTTTGCCGAATCTAAATGCGGCGAGAAGGTGCAGGCGGTAAACGGCGCTGTCACTGCCATGCTGCGCGGCCGCTGGGGTCTGCAGAAAATACGCGAGGACGGCGACCTGCACCATTGTATGGACGCCGCGGTAATCGCCGCGACCACGCCCGGCCTGGTGCAGCGC
>CAKTED010000288.1 GCA_934546725.1 uncultured Oscillospiraceae bacterium
TTTCGAGCCTGCTGATAAACTCGTCCGCGCCTACAAGTCTGGCCGCGGCCTCTACCTCCTCGTCGGTCGCGTCGAGCCTGCCGTAGCGTATATTCTCACGGATGCTTCCGGAAAAGAGGTGAGGAGTCTGCAAAACATATCCGAGCGATGATTGCAGCCAGAGCTGACTGCGCTGCCGAACGTCTACTCCGTCGATGAGGATCTCGCCCTTCTGCGGCTCATAAAATCGGCAGACAAGATTTACGATGGTTGATTTTCCACCGCCAGTTTCGCCGACAAGGGCTATGTTTTCGCCCTTTTTCACCTTCAGGCTGAAATGCTCCAGTACGGGTTCTCCCTCCTTGTACCAGAAGCTTACGTCTCTGAACTCAACGTCGCCGTTTATTTCCTCCCAGTTTTCACGTTTGGGATCAAAGCTGTCGCCGTATTTTTGCTTTACCTCAGCGCTGTCCTCAATGTCGGAAACAGCGGTGAACACATCCGCAACTCGCTCGGCAGCGGCCTGGCAGGACTGAAACTCGGCAAAAATGTTTGCAAAGTTGCGTATCGGCTCAAACATCATGTTACCTATGTTTATAAAGAAGTTCAGCTGCCCAACGGTTATCAGACCTTTCAGTACATCATGTCCGCCCTTTACGAGAACAGCTCCTGTAACGAGGCTTATGATAAGCGATGCTATCGGAAGATATATTGCCTGAATGGTAACTGCGCGCATGACTGCGGCCTTCATGCTGCTGCTTATACCGAAAAACTCGCGGCTGTTGAGCTCCTCGCGGACGAGCGTTTTGCTTGTTTTTGCTCCGCTTATTCCCTCGTTGAACGCCGAGGTTATCATGCTGTTGATCCGCCGCGTTTCGCGCTGGTAGCTGAGTATCTTTCGCTGGAACAGAGCGGAAACAAGCGCAAGTATGGGCACGGCTATGATCGTTATCAGCGCAAGCCGCCAGTTTACGACGAACATTCCGATAAGGCTTGCAATGATGGCCATGATTCCCCAGCCGAGGTCGATACACGTCCATGATACCATCTCCATTATGCGCGAAATATCGTTCGTAAGCCTGGAGATGATGTATCCAACGGAGCTTTTGTCATAATACGAAAAGCTCATGGTTTGCAGCCTGAGATATGCCGCGCGGCGAATGTCACTGCTCAGGTGTGCTTCAAGATTTCCTGCCGCACGGCAGAAAATTATGGTGCAGACCGCCATAATGATCTGCAGACCGATCGCAACTGAAGCAAAGAGCGGCAGATTTCTGGTAGTGCCGGGGTACATGAAGCTGTCTATGGCCCACATTGACATGAGCGACATGCACAGGTCGATAACACCGGTTATCATACCGCCTCCGGCGATAACGCCGAAATAGCCGAGGCGTCCTTTTGCAAAGGAGAGAATGGTTTTCCAGGTTTGAGGATTGATGCGCTGGCCCTGATAGCTCTGCTCCTTTATTGCGCTCATACGGCCTCACCTCCCTCGCCTGCCGACTGAATTTCGTATGTACGGCGGTATATTCCGCCAAGGCGCAGCAGCTCCTCGTGCGTGCCCTCCTCGGCTACGGCGCCGTCCCTGAGAACGAATATTCTGTCCGCCTCCATAAGCGTGTTTATTCTGTGCGAAATAATTATCGTTGTAACATTTTCCGCCCGCTGCCTGAGGCCCGCTCGAATAGCGGCGTCCGTAGCTGTGTCCACTGCGGAAAGCGAATCGTCAAATATCAGCACGTCGCTGCTGCCGACCAGTGCGCGGGCTATGGCTATACGCTGCTTCTGGCCGCCGGAGAGAGTAACTCCCCGTTCGCCGACAACGGTGTCATACCCCTGCTCAAATTCCATGATATCGTCATGGATATGCGCAGTTCTTGCAGCCTCCTCGGCCTGTGCGGCGCTCGGAGAGTCCGATTTTATCTCGATATTTTCAAGTATCGTTTTGGAATAAAGGAACGGCTCCTGCATTACAATTCCAATCCTGCTGCGCAGATGCTTCCTGCTTATGCGGCTTATGTCGTGGCCGCCGATGGTTATACTGCCGCTTTGCGGATCATAAAGGCGCTGCAGAAGAAGCATGAGAGTAGATTTACCCGAGCCTGTACCGCCGAGTATCGCAACCGTTGAGCCGGATTTTATCTTCATGCTCAGCCCGTTCAGCACGGGAGTTTTATCATACGCAAAGCTGACGTTATCGAATACTATATCGCCGCTGAGGTCAGGAGTCTCCCCCTCCTCAAGCCCGGTCTCCTCCCTGGCCGCAAATATTTCCTCAATGCGCTCGACTGCCACCATGGAACGAGTAAGCTGGTTCAGAACCCGTCCAAAGCCGCGTATGGGCCAAAAAAAGAGGAAAACATATGAGGAAAACGCCGTAAACTGCCCCACGGTCAGCTCTCCACGAACAACATAGATTATCCCGAAGATCATTATGAACGCGCTTTCAAGACCGCAGAGAAAGTCGAGCGTTGTCCAAAGTCCTGCAAACGTGTGGTTCAGCTTTATGAGCTTTGCGCGGTTTTCTTCGTTTCTTTCGTCAAATTTATCC
>CAKTED010000289.1 GCA_934546725.1 uncultured Oscillospiraceae bacterium
CTGTATATCCACAGCGACTCGAGCGTGGCCGCGTCAAATGCCTGAACAGTGCCGTTTGCAAGGCCGACGAATATCATGCCCTCAGCATACGTTGCAGAATTTATGGCAAAGCTCGACTTATGATCCATCGCGCCGGTGGCTACCGTTTCTCCCGAAAGTGCATCCACCTTATAAAGCGTCGTGCCGGAATACACTATCAGGTATTCATAGCCCTCCTCCGTAATAAGGATCGGGCAGCTCACGGCGTCCGCGCTGAAGCCGTCTCCAAGCTTGCTTGCCCAGCTAAGCGCGGTTTTTTCCGCCTCCACCGGCGTTGCAAAGCTTATAACGCCGTTTGCGTCGTCACTTCCGCGAAAGCTCGGCCACGAGGAGTCGAGCTGAGGCCGTTCGACCTGTTCCGGCGCTTTCGTGAGCGCCAAGGTCATTTGCGCGCTGTCCTCTGAGGCAGTTATGCTCACCTCTCTGCCCACATAGCCGTAGCACGTCGCGCTCACGCGGTACTCCATCGTATCTATGAGCGAAAATCGCCCGTCTGCCTCCGGCCATATGCGCTCGCCGCTTATGCCGTCATATACCACCGCCAAAGGACGGGTCTTTCCCTCCGTGCGCAGCGGCTCGCCGCTTTCGGCGTCCGTAAGCGTGATCTCCGTAAGGATCGGCGCTTTCTTATGCAGCGTTACGAAATAGCTCTGCGAAACCGCTCCCTCGGCGGAGCTTGCAATGCTTATCTCAAAGCGCTCCTCCGTATTCGTGTAGTCCAGCTCAAGCGGCACCTCGACATATTCGGCCCCCGTTCCGTCCTCCGCGCCGCCGTAATACGGGCAGAGCCTGCCGTTTACATACACCTCGTATCCAGCGGAGTACGGCGTGACCGTAAGCGTAATATTTTCAAGCGCACTCGAAACGTTTGCGCCGTACTCAAAATACGCCGCGCTGAAGCTCCGGTTCGTCGTAAGCTCGCCGTCCTTTTCGCGGTACAGCTCAAGCGTCGCGCCGCCGGCGGACGCCGTAAGCCCCGTCTTATCCGTAAGGCTGAGCGTGCGGACAAAGTCGACCACATAGTCCTGATACAGCGTAATGCCGCCATCGGTCTTTGATACACGAAGGGTGAGGCGTTGCTTCCCGTCGCCATAGCTCAGAAAGCCGCCGATGTTATATGCGCTTTTGTCGAGGCTCGCCTCGGGATATGTCGTGACCTTCTTCCCGGCCTCCACGGCTGTAAGCCTGGTGCCTGAGGCGATACTGGCGGCGGCGTAAAGAGACTTCATTCTGTCCGGTACCCTGACGGTGTAGCCGTGCTGCGCGGGCGAAAAATTTCCCGTCGGCAGATAAACGGTCGCGCTCGCGCTGTTTGGAATGCTGCGCAGGCCAAGTCCGTTCATCCAGTCCTCCGTTTCGGGAAGCGGCGCGGTAACGGTCATTTTGTCCCCGGCGGTAAATTCCACGCTCGCGTGATAATATGTATCGCGCGTGGAAACACAGGTATATTTCTCCCCCGCCACGAGGTGGAAGCCGCTGCTTCCCTCCGCTTCCTCATATGCGCCGACCGGGGCCCCGGCAGAGTTCAATATTTCGACCGCAAGCCCCTCCGCATGCTCCACGGTGACGGAAACTGAGCTCACCTTATGTACAAGCAGCGTATACGTCCTGCTCTGTCCGTTTTCCTTTGTGACCGTTATCTTTATCTCCGTATCGGAGCCTGCAAGCGCTATTTCCTTCTTTCCGCCGGAAAGCGCCGCGCCGTTTACCGTAACGGAATAATCCGCCTTTTCGCTCCAGAGAGTCTCGACATATACGCTCTCCGCGCAGACCGCCAGCTCATAGGTCTCCTCTCCGGGGAGAAAGCCGATATTCTGCGCCGCGCCGTCGGCATAAACGTTCAGCCCTCCGAGCGCCGGAGTTCGTATGACGCTCAGCTCGCGGCTTTCGACCAGCGTATATCCCTCATAGGGATAGCGCGCCTCCATCGTAAGAGCCGTATCTCCGCTGTCCTCGCCGACAAGCTGGTATATGGCCGTCGAGCTGCTCTCCCATGCGCGCTTCTCGGTGGGCCTGTCTCCGCGAAATTCAACGCCTTTTATCGTCGTATAAACCGGGAAAAGGCTCACGGACGATGTTGTAAATCCGCCCTGCCCCAGGCCCGCACCGCGCGCGACATGGATATTCGCCGCCGTCATGTTATCGGGAATATAATATGTATTGCCCTGCTGCGGGTAGGCGTCGTTCTCCGGTGTTCCGTTCAGGCTCTTATCAAGGAGGAAGATATCCCCCATCCACTCGTCCCCGGTATGAAGGCAGATGGCGTCGACTTGCTTTCCGCCAACGCTCACCGCCGCGTCTTCGCCGTCCGCCGCCGGAGCCGCTACGGTCATCACTCCGCGCGCGCTGTTTATCCCGCAGGAAAGCTCAAAGGAATATTCGCCCGCCGGGAGCTTTATTCCGTCGCCCGCCGTAAAGGCAAAGCTGTTGCCGTAGCCGTCGCTCACGGCAAGGTCAAATTCCTCCAGCTCCGCGCCGTCAAGCGCCG
>CAKTED010000290.1 GCA_934546725.1 uncultured Oscillospiraceae bacterium
GCTTACACTCTCCCTGAATGACGTGCAATATTAGAGCTGCTTCTCAGAAATAAATAAACAGCACGCTGCCGCCGCACTTGCCCAGGTCCTCAAAAACGTAATCATAGCCCTCGGGTCTGCCGGTAGAGGTTTTACTCGCGGGCAGCTCAAAGCGGCTCCTTCCGGTATTGACATACTGTTCAAAAACCTCGCTTAAAAGCTAGTTTTTATTATAGTCCTTTTTCCTGCTGACGCTCTCATACCACTCAAAAAAAGCTTCCTGGTTTACATAATTAGTCATTATTTCAACTCCACAGTAAGCGTTGCGGGCTGCGCGGGCTCGGAAGCCTCGGCGGGGACTGCCGGAGACGCGCCCTCGGCGTATTCGGTCAGAATCGCGGCCTCGCCGTTTTCCACCTCAACCTCGTAGACCGTACCGTTCAATGTTATTCTGTACTTCATAAATGTATCCTCACTTTGCTTCGCGGATGGAGACGAAGCGGAGCTGCGAAAGGGGCAGCTGCGTCTCCTCCGCAACGATGGCCATTATCAGCGCGGCGGTCCTGTCCGGCACGTCAAAAACCGTCATCTCGCCCGCCGAAGCGTTCGCGGACGCGGCAGGGCCGGCGGCGGGCGCGACCTCCTCTATGCGGATATCGGGCCATATCATCGCCGCCTGTTCGCTCCGGGGCGCGGGGCTGGCGAGCGAATGCAGCTCCTCCTCCAGCGCGCCGACGCGGAAGCAGAGCACCACGACCGCCACGGCGCAGAGCACGGCGAAAACCGCCGTACAGGCCAGCAGCACGCAGAGTATCGTCATTGCAGGCTTTGCCATAATAAGCATTTTTGTTAAGCCTCCTTACCCGATCAGCTCAATGCTGTACTTCACGGGGCGCGAGGCGCCCTTTGCGCGTTCCTCGAAGAACTTCTCCGCGACCTGCGGGAAGGAGATATAGGACAGAACGTCCTCGTCGCTCTTCGCGCGGGAGCCAAGCTCGGCCTTCGTCTTTTCAAACATCGGCTCAAGCGTATCGGCAAAGCGGCCCTCGATGGGCTTCCCGTCGCCGAGAACGCGCTTTTGCAGCTCCTCGTTCACCTTGCCGGGCGCGCGGCCGTATTCGCCGCGCAGGTAGGCCCGGACCTCCTTGCCGATGCTCTTATAGCGCTCGCCGAGCAGCACGTTTGTGGCCGCCTGAACGCCGACCATCTGGCTCATCGGCGTTACGAGCGGGGGATAGCCCAGGTCCTCGCGCACGCGGGGCGTTTCGAGCAGCACCTCGTCGAGCCGGTCTATCGCGTTCTGCTGCTTGAGCTGGCTGATGAGGTTTGAGAGCATGCCGCCGGGGATCTTATAATTGAGCGCGTCGGTATCCGTGCAGAGCACCTTCGCGTCGAGCAGGCCGCTTTCAAGGCAGCGGTCGCGGTATTTTTTGAAGTGGCCGTTTATCGCGCGCAGCGCCTCGTTATCGAGGCCGACGTCGCAGCCCATCTGGCCGAGAGCATAGGCAAGCGTCTCCGTTGCGGGCTGGCTCGTGCCGCCGGAAAAGCTCGAGATGGCGGTATCGATAACGTCCGCCCCCGCCTCGACGGCCTTGAGGCAGGTCATGAAGGCAAGACCGGTGGTGCAGTGCGTGTGCAGGATCACGGGCAGGTCCACGCGGTCCTTTATCGCGGAAACGAGGTCATAGCTCTCCTTCGGGCTCATAACGCCCGCCATGTCCTTGATGCAGATCGTCTGCACGCCCATGCTCTGCATGTCCGCGCAGAGCTGCGCGTATTTCTCCAGCGTGTGGACGGGGCTGGTGGTATAGGATATCGCGCCGGAGGCGATGGCGCCGTTTTTCAGCGTTTCGTCCACGGCGACCTCGATGTTGCGGATATCGTTGAGCGCGTCGAATATGCGTATCACGTCTATGCCGTTGGCCACGCTGCGCTCAACGAATTTGCGGACAACGTCGTCCGGGTAATGCTTATAGCCAAGGAGATTCTGCCCGCGAAGCAGCATCTGGAGCTTCGTGTGCGGCATTTTCGCCCTGATCTTGCGCAGACGCTCCCAGGGATCCTCGCCGAGGTAACGCATACAGGAGTCAAACGTGGCGCCGCCCCAGCATTCCACGGAGTAATACCCCGCCTTATCCATCGTTTCAAGAACGGGCTCGAATGCTTCAAACGGCATGCGCGTGGCGATCAGCGACTGATTCGCGTCCCTGAGCACCGTTTCGGTAAGCTGTACCTTTTTCATGGGTTTCTCCTTTGTTCGTTTGTTTGTCACTCCGGGTGGTGTGCGGGGGAGGCAGTGGGGCGCAGGAGGAGAGTGCGGGGTGGGAGTGCAGGGACTCACCACTTCCGTCATTCAGAAGGGTACGAAGTACCCCGTGGAATCCCCCTTGGAGGAGCAGCGCACCCCAGCAGTGGACGCGGAAGGGTCGCTTCTTCCTCCGTCATCCTCGCGCAGCGGGGATCCCCCACGG
>CAKTED010000291.1 GCA_934546725.1 uncultured Oscillospiraceae bacterium
GGATCACCCGGAGCAAACACCTGCGTTACATCATAAGCGCCTCTCCAGCCGACAAAGGTATAGCCTTCACGCTTCGGCACCTGAGTGGACAGGCGCAATGTCTGCTGATATTTTTTCACCTGCGCCGGTGGCGCATCTACACCGCCATTGGCATCATATTTTATGACAAATTCCGGAGAACTGACCAGGATATTCAGTTTGGCGGTCGCTAAAACAGAAGATGCATCCGGATCAAGTATTTCACATGTCAAGGTCGTTTTTCCAGCAGCTTTTGCTGTAATAGTCGGCTGCGAAACCATGCCGACAGAGCTTTTTCCCCAGCTTACGGATGCGATAGAAGTATCACCGACTGTGGGGCGCAGCTTGCATCCGGACGGCAGTTCTCCGCTTACCGTAAAGGTAACCGTCTTACTTTTATTATCTGCAAGGTCAAGTGAAACGGAGGATACGTTAAACGTGGCACTGACGGTATTCGACTTGTTCAAATCCTTCACTGTCATTTTCTGCGCGTCATATTCGAGCCAGTAATTGCCAACTGTTCCGTCACTGCTCTTCGCCGCGATCTGATACCATATCTCATTGTCCAGCTTTGCGTACTTTTTGGACCACGCTGTCTGGCCTTTGTCAAAATAATCTGCCCGCGTACCGTCCGTCAGGTCCCGGTACAGATTTACCGTTTTGCCCGGAACGCAGTCGATCTGAACGTTGCAGCTGAAATATTTGATCTCAGGCTGGCTGACTGCGCTGTTGCTGTAATTTGGGCGGACATATTTTAATATGAAGTCACCCTTCCGGTAGCTGTGATCAGAGGCATCTGAGCCCTCCGCATAGCTGTACACGCTGTGCAAAGCGACTTTATTGCCCCAGTTGCCCGAATAACAACTCCCTTTGCCATCTATCATAATGCTGACATGACACCAGGCCTTGCCGTTAATTTTTTCGCACTTTTTGCAATAGAAAAAAACGAGGTCACCTTTTTGCGGAGTGGAAACATCACGACCACCGGCGCCAATAACCGCCCGGTACAAATTTCCGCAGCCCTTATTGTATGGAACGGCCGCCTTCTCTCCCGCAACGGCCGCCACGTCGGAGACAAACTTGGCACACCAGGCATCGCCTTCGCCTTTTTCATTAATGTATCCCAGCTGCTTTCCCGTCATATTCAGCTGTGCCTTGGCAATGCTCACCATTCTGTCTGCCGATGTTCCGGCCAGCGAATATCCTTTTCTGAAGTTTACCGCCAGCGCAGAAGGCACCATAAGTCCAAGAATCATCAGCGAAAACAGGAACATTATTATATATCTTCGGATTCGTTTCATATGCTTTTCCCTTTCTCATCTTTTATTGCGGCCTGAGGTTTTATTGCCAGACAAGCTTCATATCGCTGCCGTCTTCAGACGGAGCAGGCTCCACCGGTATCAATTTTCCCTCATTCCCGTCGGCAGAAGTACTGTTATCTCCGTCAGTAACCAGTACGTCTTTTCCGCGATACAGGAACGTCATAACCTGCGCCCTCGTGCAGGTTACGTCCGGCGAAAAGGTCACGCTGCCCGTTCCCGTCGTGATGCCCATATCGACTGCCCACGCAACAGCGCTCGCAAAGGCGCTGTCGCTATCCACATCTTCAAATTGCGTCCCCGCACCCACAGGCGCGCTGCCCGCCATTTGCCACAAATAAGTCACGACCGCGCTTCTGGTACAGGGCTTCTCAGGCCCGAACTGTCTGCCCGATATCATGCCTTTTTCATACGCCCACAGTGCGGCTTTGTAATAGTAGCTGCCCGAGCTTATGTCGGTAAACGGGTTTTCAATTTCAGTATCCGGCGAGCCGCTGGCACGCCAGAGAAATGTAATTACCTGCGCATTATTGCAGGTCTCGCTGGGCGAAAACTCCAATGTGCTCGTGCCCTTTGTAATATTCTTTTTGACCGCCCAGTCCACCGACTCCTCAAACCAGCTGCCGCTGGGTACGTCCTTAAATTTGATGATCTGGACCGCCATTCCATGTCCTGCAAGCGAAAGCGCCAGCAGCAGCATAAGGCACAACGGCAGAACATATCTGTTTATTGCTTTTCTCATATTCATGTGTCGATTTTCCTCCAGTCCATACACATTTTTCCAACTTATGCTTATCCCCGTTCACAACAGTTCAATACCACACCGACTTCACCTCGCAAACATCCACCAATAAAGGTAACCTACAAAGCATCAAAAATCATACTCTCCTCCCAACAGCCAAAATGCTCCGATTGAAGTGTACATTTCGCCATAAAATGCACTGCTCTATATATCAAAGATTATATCACCTCTTTATATATTTTCAAGTAAAAGTTTGCCATACCTGGAATCCTTTACTCGAAAACATTATAATTATGTTCTGAAGTTTCCCAAAACAAAGCTGCCGCCACGCCGAGCCTGCAGCGGCTCAGTATGGCGG
>CAKTED010000292.1 GCA_934546725.1 uncultured Oscillospiraceae bacterium
GTCGTGACCTTCCCGCTCATGTACCGCACCGTGCGCGGCTCGTTCGAGGCCTTTGACAGTACGCTCAGGTACGCCGGGCAGACGCTTGGCCGCTCGAACAGCTGGATATTCTGGCGCGTTATAATGCCGAACTGCAAGGAGGGCCTGCTTGCTGGCACGGTGCTGGCCTTTGCCCGCGCGCTTGGCGAATACGGCGCTACGAGCATGGTCTGCGGCTATACCGCCGGGCGCACGGCAACGATATCCACAACGGTGTATCAGCTCTACCGCGAGGGCAACGATGCGCTCTGCTACCGCTGGGTCTTCATAAATATGGCCATTTCCTTCGTCGTAATGGTCGCGGTGAACCTGCTTGAAAAGCGCACGAAGCGGCCGAAAAAGGCTGCCGGAGGAGATGACGACGTTCCTGATTCGGAAGAGGTGATCCACGGTGCTTGAGGTAAACATAGGGAAAAATCTCGGAAAATTTGATCTTGACGTAAGCTTCAGCTGCTCGGGCGGCATCCTGGCGCTGCTGGGAGCCTCCGGCTGCGGCAAGAGCATGACGCTTAAGTGCATCGCGGGCATAGAAAAGCCGGATCGCGGCCGCATCGTGCTTGACGGAAGAGTGCTTTTCGATTCGGAGAAGCGCATAAACCTTTCTCCGCAGAAGCGGCGCGTGGGCTACCTTTTCCAGCAGTACGCGCTTTTTCCCAATATGACCGTCCGGCAGAACGTTGAGGCGGGCGTGCCGAAGGCAAAGCGCGCCATGCGCGCAAAGCTGGCGGCGGAAAAAATGAAAATGCTGCGGCTTGACGGCCTTGAGGATAAAAGACCGGGCGAGCTTTCCGGCGGACAGCAGCAGCGCGTGGCGCTTGCCCGCATACTCGTCAACGAGCCGAAGCTCCTGATGCTGGACGAGCCCTTCTCCGCGCTTGACAGCTACCTGAAGTGGCAGCTTGAGCTGGAGCTTTCCGATACGCTGCGGATGTTCGGCGTGCCCGCAATATTCGTATCGCACAGCCGCGACGAGGTGTACCGCCTCTGTGACGACGTATGCGTGCTCACGCAGGGCCGCTCCGAGCCGAAGATAGCCGTGAAGGAGCTCTTTGAAGCGCCGCGCACGCTTTCGGCCTGCCTGCTTTCGGGCTGCAAAAATTACTCGGCCATACGGCGCGTCGGCGAACGGCGCGTTTTTGCCTCCGACTGGGGCGTTGAGCTGACGACGAATATCGACCCCGCCGGAGACGATGCCTTTGTCGGACTGCGCTCACATTATATCCATATAAGCGATGAAGCGCGCGAGAACAGCTTTGAGGTCACAGTGGAGCGCGTTATAGACGACGTTTTCTCCACGGTCGTCATGGTAAAAACGCCAGGCGGAGGGGTTCTGCGCCTTGAAATGGAAAAAAGCGAATGGGAAAAGCATAAAAACAGGAAAAAACTCTGTATTTTTGCAGCGTCATGTGACATAATGGTCTTAAAAAAGTAAGAGGTGAAGCAATTGAAGATAAAAATCGACGCCGATGAGGCGGTGGAGCTGCTGCTTGCGCAGAATGCTGCTGCCGGCATCGAGTCCGTGCCGCTCTGGGAGCTGGAGGGGCGCGTTCTTGCCGAAAATATATATTCGCGCCTGCCTGTCCCGCCGTTTGACCGCTCGCCGTATGACGGTTACGCGCTCATCGCGGAGGATACGGCGAACGCCTCGCGGGAAAATCCGGCGGTGTTCTCCGTTACGGAGGAGATACCGGCAGGCAGGGCCCCGACCGTCGCGCTGACGCATGGCCGCGCGGCGAAGATACTTACCGGCGCGCCGGTCCCGGAGGGCGCCAACGTTACGGTAAAATATGAGGAAACGGAGTTTACGGACACTGAGGTGAAAATCTTTTCGCCTCTCAGAGCGAATACGGATATCGTCCGCGCCGGTGAGGATATCGCGGCGGGCGAGCTTATAGCCTCCGCGGGTTCCGTTATAAGCTCCGCGCTGCTCGGCATGCTTGCCGGACAGGGCATCACGGAGGCGAAGGTCTTCAAAAGGCCGCGCATAAGCGTTATAAGCACCGGAACGGAGCTCTGCCAGCCCGGCGAGCCGCTCGGCCCGGCAAAGATATATAACAGCAATGTTTACACCATTTCGTCCTATCTGCGTGCCATCGGCGCGGAGGCGGTGAACGGCGGCGTTGCGCCCGATGAGCCGGACGAAATATCCGCCCGTATATCCGACGCGCTGCGCGATTCCGATATGGTGATAACCACCGGCGGCGCTTCCGTAGGCGACTATGACTGGGCGGTGCGCGTTTCGCAGAGCATGGGCGCGGATGTGCTGTTCTGGAAGGCGGACTTCAAGCCCGGCGGCGCAATTTCCGCGGCGATGCTCGGTGGGAAGATGATACTCAGCCTTTCCGGCAACCCCGGAGCGGCGGTGATCGGCCTTCTGCGCATAGG
>CAKTED010000293.1 GCA_934546725.1 uncultured Oscillospiraceae bacterium
GCCTATCACTTCAATGGAAGGCGCTTTCAGCCTTAAGGGAAAGAACGTTATTATCACCGGCGGCAACCGCGGCCTCGGTCTCGGCATCGCCACTGCCATGGCCCAGTCCGGCGCGAACATCGCCATATTCTGCCGCGACGCAGCGAAGGCGGCCGAGGCGCTTGAGGAGCTCAAGCTCTACGGCACCGTCTGCAGGAGCTTTTCCTGCGACGTTACCAGCCTGCCCAGCGTCCGCAAGGCCGTTGCCGAGGCTTATGACGCGCTCGGAAATATCGATATCCTCGTGAATAACGCCGGCGTTTCCTGCACGAAGGCGCTGCTTGATATGGACGAGGAGCTTACCGACTGGTACAAGGTCATCAACACCGACCTGAACGGCTGCGTTCACATGACCTATGAGGTCGCAAAGAGAATGCGCGACGCCGGAAAGGGCGGCTGCATCATCAACGTTACCTCCAACGCCGGATTCATGGTAAACCATGGCCAGCCCATGAGCCCCTATTCCAGCGCCAAGGCCGCGATGAACCACTTCACTCACTGCATGGCCAGCGAGCTTGCCCCCTACGATATCCGCGTAAACGGCATCGCCCCCGGCTTTACCAACAGCGAGCTGAGCGTTCACATTCCGCCCGAGAACATGAAGCGCATCAATACCCAGACCCTCGCGGGCCGCTTCGGCGAGCCTATCGAGGTCGGCGCGCTTGCCGTTTACCTCGCGTCCCCCGCGGCCGCGCAGGTCACCGGTACCGTTCAGGTCATCGACGGCGGCTATATGCTCCGCTGCTGATACGGTTCCTGCGGGCCTGACCCCGCTTTGTTGGGTCTGTTTTGTGTATGATAACGCCCCGTGCTTTCGCTTTTTGCGAAGGCACGGGGCGTTTTTTTGTGATGGAGGCGCGACCTGGTGGACGCGGGAGGTCCAAAGTTTCCGTCATTCAGAGCCTGCGTGAGCAGACGAAGAATCCCCAACGGTGGGGCGGAGCAGTACGTCACGCGTTAGGCTCCCCAGTGTAAGGGAGCTGGGCGCGAAGCGCTCTGAGGGGTTGATGCAGAGTGGAACCGCAACTGTACAGCAGCGTTATTACTGCGGGTCAATCCCTCCGTCTTTGCGGCGCCTGCGCCGCAAATCCACCTCCCTTTACACAAGGGAGGCCAATGTTTTCGCTACCCTGGTGGAACCAACCAGGGGATTCCCGCGCGGAGCGCGAGAATGACAGCAGAGGTTGAGAGTACGTGTCGCTACCCCACAGCAACCAACTAGGGGATTCTTCGGTCGCTACGCTCCCTCTGAATGACGTGCAAGGGGGAAGTGCGCAGCGGGGTGCGGCGGTAATGGGGACGCGGAGACCCGAAGTTTCCGTCATTCAGAGGCCACACCAGTGGCCGTGGAATCTCCAACGGAGGGGCATGGCAGTACGACACCGCGTACCGGTCGAATGTATTTCATTCGCCGCAAGCCATACTATACCCATAAGTTTTATTCGGTAAATCGTTGTAACCTTTTGTCACAATATGAAAGGCTCAAAGCAGCGCTTGTCATAAGCGGCAGAAAAAACAGGAACAAAATGACAATTATGCACAGCGCCGCGTTACTAATTCAGTGCAATTTGACGATTGACAGCATGGGGATCAGGAGGTAAAATGCAAGTACATTATTTCAATTATTCATTTTACGGTTTTGCAATGGCGCCAGACCCGCAATTGTCTGCGCCTTTTTTCTATCGCGGCGAGTATATTTATACACAGGGGGCGTGAACGGGAATGTCCATGATCGAAATGCGCAGCGTTAATAAAAGCTTCGGCAATCTCCATGTGCTCAAGGATGTGAACCTCAGCGTGGAGGAGGGCGAGAAGCTTGTTATCATCGGCCCCTCCGGCTCCGGAAAGTCCACTACCATCCGCTGCATGAACTTCCTCGAGGAGCCGACCTCCGGCGAGGTCTACATAGACGGCGAGCGCCTGACGCACCGTAACCACATCCAGATAGCGCGGCACACCACGTCAATGGTTTTTCAGCAGTTTAACCTTTATCCGCACAAAACGGTCATGGAAAACCTCACTCTTGCGCCGATAAAGATACAGAAGCGCAGGAAGAAGGAAGCCGAGGACATGGCGATGAAGTACCTCGACCTCGTTGGCCTCGCGGCCAAGGCGGGCGTTTATCCCACGACGCTTTCCGGCGGCCAGCAGCAGCGCGTGGCCATCGCGCGGGCTCTGTGCATGCAGAGCAAGATAATGCTTTTTGACGAGCCGACCTCCGCGCTGGATCCCGAGATGGTCCAGGAGGTTCTGGACGTCATGATAAAGCTTTCAAAGGAAAATATAACAATGGTCGTCGTTACGCACGAGATGGGCTTTGCCCGCCAGGTGGCCGACCGCGTAATATTTATGGACGACGGGCGCATACTTGAAAC
>CAKTED010000294.1 GCA_934546725.1 uncultured Oscillospiraceae bacterium
CACCGTGCGCGACTGGCAGGATACCTTTTATATAACTGAGGACGAAAAGATCCATCTGCGTTGCCAGACGAGCCCCGTGCAGGTTCGCGTTATGGAAAAAAGGCAGCCCCCCATCCGCATAATTTCTCCCGGCCGCGTATATCGTAAGGATGAGGTGGACGCTACGCACTCCCCCATGTTCCACCAGATCGAAGGTCTCGTTGTAGATAAGGGGATAACCATGGGCGACCTTAAGGGTACGCTCAACGCCCTTGTTGAAAAGCTCTACGGCGCAGGAACGAAGACCCGCTTCCGTCCGCACCACTTCCCCTTCACTGAGCCTTCCTGCGAGGTGGACATGCAGTGCTTCGCCTGCGGAGGCGAGGGCTGCCGCGTATGCAAGGGAGAGGGCTGGATAGAGCTGCTCGGCGCCGGAATGGTGCATCCAAAAGTTCTTGAGGGCTGCGGCATCGACCCGGACGTTTACTCCGGCTTTGCCTTCGGTATCGGCCTTGAGCGTATGACGATGCGCCGCTTCAATATCCCCGATATGCGTCTTATATATGAAAACGACGTAAGATTCCTGTCGCAGTTTTAAGGAGGAGCGGGAAAAATGAGACTTTCAAGAAAATGGCTTTCCGAGTTTGTAGACATTAACGCAGACTCGAAGGAATACGATAATAAAATGACTCTCTCCGGCTCCAAGGTCGAGCTTACCGAAGAGCCGTCGGAAGAGATCAGAAACGTCGTTGTCGGAAGAGTTCTCGAGCTCAGGCGGCACGAAAATTCTGATCATATGTGGATCTGCCAGATGGATGTCGGAAACGGCGAGACCATCCAAATCGTCACCGGTGCTCAGAATGTTCACGAGGGCGACCTTGTCCCCGTTGCAAAGCACAAGTCTCTGCTGCCCGGCGGAGTAAAAATTGAAAAGGGCAAGCTGCGCGGCGTGGAATCCTGCGGCATGCTCTGCTCCCTCAAGGAGCTCGGCCTTGATCTGCACGATTTTCCCGACGCTGTCGAGGACGGCATATGGATCATACACGAGGAGGGCGTAAAGCCCGGCGACGATATTCGCCCCATCATCGGCGCGGATGACAGCCTTGTGGAATTTGAAATAACAAACAACCGCCCCGACTGCCTTTCCGTCATCGGACTTGCGCGCGAAACCGCCGTGACCTTCGGCGTTCCGCTCAAGCTGCACGACCCCGTCGTAAAGGGCTGCGGCGGCGATATTCATGAGCATCTGAGCGTCGAGATACAGAATGCGGAGCTCTGCCCGCGTTACTGCGCGCGAATCGTCAGGAACATAAAGATCGCGCCCTCGCCCAGATGGATGCGCCAGCGTCTGCGTGCCTCGGGCATCCGTCCCATCAACAACATCGTCGATATCACAAACTACGTCATGCTCGAGTATGGCCAGCCCATGCATGCCTCGGCGGCGGAAAGATAATCGTTCGCAACGCCAGAGAAGGCGAAGCCATGAACACGCTTGACGGAAATGCCCGCGCACTCACTCCGAACATGCTCGTTATTGCGGACGAAGCACGTCCCGTCGGCGTAGCCGGAGTTATGGGCGGCGAAAACAGCGAGATCACTGAGAGCACAAAAATGGCCGTTTTTGAATCCGCAAACTTCAACGGCACTTCGATCAGAAAGACCGCCAAGGCTCTCAATATGCGTACCGACGCTTCCGGAAGATACGAAAAGGGTCTTGACCCGATGAACACTCTGCCCGCCATCAACAGAGCCTGCGAGCTCGTTGAGCTTCTCGGCAAAGGCGAGGTCATCGACGGCGTTATAGACGTCGTCGCCGCAGAGAAGGCGCCCACCGTAATAAAGCTCGAGCCCAATAAGATCAACCGCCTGCTCGGCACCGATATCAGCGAGCAGTTCATGCGCGATACCCTCACCAGCCTGGGCTTTGAGCTCAATGGCGACATGATAACCGTCCCTTCCTGGCGAGGCGATGTTGAGCGCTGCGCGGATATCGCCGAGGAGGTCGGCCGGTTCTATGGCTATAACGAAATAGAATCCACAATGTTCAGAGGTCAGACCGAAATGGGCGGCTTTTCTCCAAAGCAGCAGCTCGAGCGCAGGCTTGGCGAGCTCTGCCGTGGACTCGGATACAGCGAGATCATGACCTATTCCTTCATCAGCCCCGGCGGATACGCAAAAATTCTTGAGGACGGAAACAGCGCGATCACTAACAGTATAAGGATCCTCAACCCCCTCGGCGAGGATACGAGCGTCATGCGCACAAGCTCGCTGCCCTCCATGCTTGATACTCTCACCCGCAACATCAACTATCGCAATACCTCCGCCCGTCTCTATGAGCTGACAAAAATCTATATCCCCGCCTGCGACGGTGAGCTTCCCGAGGAGAAGATCTGCCTTACTCTCGGCGCATACGGCGGACTTGATTT
>CAKTED010000295.1 GCA_934546725.1 uncultured Oscillospiraceae bacterium
CAGATACGCCTGCTCGCGCAGAAATTCGACCGTATGGCGCTTTTTCTGAAGCGGATAATCCGGCGTGGACATGCCCTCCACAGCTATCGTATCCGCCTTGAGCTCAAATGGCTGCTTCATTCCCGGCGTAAGCTCAAGAACGCCCGTAACGACGACCGAGGAGCCTATATTCAGCTTTGCTATCTCGTCGTAATTTTCAACTCTGCCGCGCTCAAACACCACCTGAACGTTTTTGAAGCAGCTGCCGTCGTTAAGATCGATAAAGCCAAAGGCCTTGCTGTCTCTCAGGCTGCGGATCCAGCCGCCTACGGTCACTGTTTTTCCGCCGAAGCCTTCCGCAGCGCCGTAAATGTCTTTTACTGCCGTTCTCTCCATCGTATATCCTCCAAAAAAGTTATTTTCAGTCTGCCATGGCCGCCATGCGGCTGAAATAGTCATAATACGGCGTTAAAAATTTAAAGCCGTCTGTAACGTTTTTTACAAGCCCCGGACTTCTGAAGCCCTTATCCACCCTTCTGCGGCAGACAAGATCGACCGTTTTGCGGTTATACCAGGCATCGAGCGGGGGCAGAGCGTCTCCCTTTTTGCGGGCATACTCCTCGCCCGCGTTTATGAAGCGCTTCTGCGCGGCAAATTTCTCCGCAAGCTCCGTCATCTCGCGCGGCGCCTCGTCCATCTCCCGGCGGCAGCGCGCCATCATGGCGGGCTTCGGCGCATAAACGCCCATTCCGTAGCAGTAGCCCTCCGGATTTATCTCGAACCAGAGCGCCGGCTTCTCGGCCCAGTAGTCGCACTCCGGACGCAGTGAGAACCAGAGATGATCCTTATACGGCCCCATGCCGTGCAGCCTTCGCGCGTCGCGGTATATGCGGGAAACGTGCAGATTCAGCTCCTCGCGCGGATTATTTTTCATGTACGCGTCGTAAACCTCGCCCGCAAGGGCGCGGAACGGCGTCCAAACCGCGGTGATATAGTCCTGCTTGTGTGCAAGGAACCACTCCCGCTCGTTATTAAACCTTATCTGCCACAGAAAATCCGTTGTGGCATCCGTAAATCCGTTAAACAAAGTTTTCCGTCACCTTTTATCCACAAGCTTCATTATGGTCTTCTTATCCCCGGCCAGCAGGATATGCTGTCCCTCACGGAAGATAAAGTCGCCGCTCGTTACGGGCACGACCCTGTCTCCATCCTTTGCGGCAATGATGTTCACATTATACTTTGAGCGGATATTCAGCTCAATAATGTTCCTGCCGACCCAGCCGCCCGGCGCGATTATCTCAAATATGGAGTACTGCGGCGTCAGCTCAAAATATTCCAGTGCGCCGCCGGAGGTATACTTTACCGCCGCGCGCTTTGCCATATCCCGCTCGGGATAGATTATCTCGTCCGCGCCGATCCTGAGCAGCAGGCGGGCGTGGCGTTCGCTGTCAGTTTTTGCGACGATCTTCTTCGCGCCAAGCTCGTTTAACCCGGCTGTTATCTCCAGCGCAGCCTGAAAGTCCTCGCCGATGCATACAAAGCAGCAGTCAAAATCGCCGACGCCGAGCTCACGCAGAACGTCCTCGTCCGTACAGTCGCCTATCTGCGCGCGCTCCACGCCGTCGCGCACCTCGTCGACGAGCTCCTCGTCGGAATCCATCGCAAGGACCTCGTTCCCCAGCTCCGAAAGCGTGAGCGCAAGGTGTCTCCCAAAGCGGCCAAGGCCGATAACGAGCATTGATTTCATTTTTTCGCCACCTTTCTATCCAACTATGATCTTTTCCACGGGCTTCTGAATTTTCGCGTTTGATTTTTTCTCCGCCACGGCCATGGCAAGCGTAATGCTGCCCATTCTGCCGCAGTACATCAGCAGGATGAGCACTGCGCGCGACACCGGCGCAAGCGAGCGGGTTATGCCCGCCGAAACGCCCACGGTGCCCGTCGCGGAAAAGACCTCCAGCAGCACGTCCTGCACCCCGAGCGGCTGGACCGCCAGCAGCACGAAACAGCCGAAGACCGCCAGGCCGACAAAAAACGCCGCCGCGCAGAAAGCGCGCCGCAGCTGCGCTTCATCAAGCCTGCGGCCAAATATCTGCGCATCGCTCCTGCCCCGGCAGAACGCCGCGACGTAAAGCGCTATCATGACAAAGGTAGTGACCTTTATTCCGCCGCCGGTGGAGCCCGCGCCCGCGCCTATCGTCATGAGCAGGCAGAAGAGTACGGCGCTGCCGCCGTTCATTTTGGCGAGGTCTACGGTATTGAAGCCCGCCGTTCGCGCCGTAACGGACTGGAAAAGCGAGGCCAGCACGCGCTCACCCACGCCCATCCCGGCCATGGAGGCATCCCGCTCCGTTATGAAAAACACGGCGGCGGGGAGAAGGACAAGAATAACGCTCGCGCTGAGCATTATTTTTG
>CAKTED010000296.1 GCA_934546725.1 uncultured Oscillospiraceae bacterium
GATTATCACAGCGCGACGGGCTTCGAGGCGCTGTTCGGCTGGCTGTGGCTTGACGGGAAGAGGGACAGGCTCAACGAGCTTTTTGCCGTGATCGCGGAGGAAATGAAGGATCAGGCTTCACCAAAGCGGAAAATTTCGGACGTTTGGGAGGGATAAGGCATGCCGCTGGATGCGGTTGGAGTATACGGACTGGCGCGCGAGCTTGACGGGCGCATTTCAGACGCGAAGATAGACAGGGTGCAGCAGCCGGAAAAGGACGTTTTCATATTTTCGCTGAGAAGCGCGCGGGGAAATTCAAAGCTGCTCGTTTCGGCGGGCTCGGGCAGCGCGCGGGCGCACCTTACGTCCATAGTAAGGGAAAATCCGCAGACGCCGCCGATGTTCTGCATGCTCCTGCGAAAATACCTGACGGGTGCGAAGATATGCTCCGTTACGCAGCCGGAGTCGGAGCGGATGCTGGACCTCGAGCTTTCGACGTATGACGAGATGGGCGTCAGCGTAACGCGGCACCTCATCTGTGAACTGCTGGGGAAATATCCCAATATCATACTTGTCGGCGAGGACGGACGGATAATCGACTGCTTCAGAAAAATAGACGCCGGGATCTCGGAAAAGCGCCAGCTGCTGCCGGGGCTGTTTTATACGCTGCCGCCCAGGCAGGAAAAGCCGGGGATCCTTTACGCGGCGGACGAAGAGTTTGGGGCGCTTCTCGCGTCGGCTCCGGCGGAGAGAGAGGCGGCCAAATGGCTCGTTGAAAGCTTTGCGGGCATTTCGCCCTTCGGCGCGCGGGAAATCGTGTATGCCGCCTGCGGGAACTCGGCAGCGAGGCTTTCGGAGCTGGAGCCCGGGGCGCTTGAGAGAGCACGGCGGGCGTTTGCGGACGCTGCTCTGGCGGGCAGGTTTGCGCCCTGCATGCTGTATGACGGCGAGAAGCCGAAGGATATATACTGTTTCTGGATGAAGCAGTGTGAAAATGCCTGCCGTGTAAGAGCCTTTGACAGCTTCTCGGAGCTGCTCGATACGTTTTATACCGAGAGGGAGAGGCTGGAGCATGTGGCGCAGCGCGGGCAGGCGATACAGAAAACCGTCAGGAACCTGCGGGACAGAACGGCGCGCAAGCTTGCCGCGCAGACGGAGGAGCTGAGATCGGCAGAGGGCCGCGAGCGGCTGCGCGAGGCCGGAGATATAATAAAGGCGAACCTTTACAGAATGGAGCGCGGCGCGAGCATTTTGAAGGCGCAGAATTTTTATTCGGACCAGGCGGAGGAGGTCGAGATAGCGCTTGACCCGAAGCTCAGTCCTCAGCAGAACGCGGCAAGGTATTACAAGCAGTACACCAAGGCAAAAAACGCGGAAAAAATACTGACGGAGCAGATAGCGGGAGCCTCGGCCGAGCTGGAATATTTTGAAAGCGTGCTCGAGGAGCTTGCTCGGGCGGACGGCGAAAAGGACCTTTCGGATATAAAGCGGGAGCTGACGGAGGCCGGATATATACGTGAACAGGGCGGCAGAAAGAAAATGAAGCTGCCCGAGTCGAAGCCGATGGAGTTTACGTCGCACAGCGGGATGAAAATATACTGCGGGCGGAACAATCTGCAGAATGACCGGCTGACAAAGGGGGCGTTTCGCGGCGATACCTGGCTCCATACGCAGAAAATACACGGCTCACATGTAATAATAGCCTGCCAGGACGGGGAGCCCGACGAAAAAACGCTCGAGGAGGCGGCGACGATAGCCGCGTATTATTCCAAAGGGCGGGACGGGGCGAAGGTGCCCGTTGATTACACAAAGGTAAGATATGTAAAAAAACCGTCCGGCGCAAAGCCCGGCATGGTGATATATACGGACTATAAGACGATATTCGTAACGCCGGACGAGGCTCTTGTGAAGGCACTGCGAACGAAATAGGCAGGCGCGCGGCGGACCGGAAGAGGTTCGCCGCGCAGCTGTTTTTTCACGTTGTCCTTATTTTGCCCAGCTCAGCAGGGAGGAGCCGCCGCGGGCGTCGATAAGCTCAAGCGCGGAGCAGAGCATCTCCGCCGCCTCGGCGCGGGTAACGCTGTCGGGATAGCTCAGGCTGCCGTTCACGATGCTGCATGCACTCAGGTTGGACGCCGCCTGGGCGGCCCAGGCGGGAAGCGCATCGTCGCTTATGGTCAGCGAGGCGCTGACGTCGGAGATCCTGAGGGCGTTATTCAGCATGACCATGGCCTCGGCCGCGGTGATGTCGGCAGCGGGCGAGAAGATTATTTCCCCGTCCCCGACGGCGTAGCCCTGGATTATGCCCGCGAGCAGGGCCGTGGAAACGGCGGCCTTGTCCCAGAAGGGGATATCAGCGTCGTCGGAAAAGCCCGTTTTTGTAATGCCGTCAAGCGTATCTATTC
>CAKTED010000297.1 GCA_934546725.1 uncultured Oscillospiraceae bacterium
ACGCCATACTGAGCGCCGAATGAGCCGGAGGAGAAAATGGAAGAAATAACGAGCCGGAAAAATCCGCTCATCATGCACATAAAGCGCCTTGGAGCGGAGAAAAAGGCGCGCCGCGAGGCAGGCGAATACTTCTGCCAGGGCGACAAGCTCTTTTATGAGGCGGTAAAATGGGGCGCGGAGATCAAAACGGTCCTCTTCTGCGGCGAGGAGCCGGATGCGCCGGAGGGCGCGCGGCTCGTTCGCGTGCCGAAGGATATTATCGAGAGCGTTTCACCGATGAAAAGCGCGCCGGAGATAGTTTTTACCTGCACGCTGCCGGAGCTTTGCGCTCCGCTGACGCCGGGCAGGCACCTTGTGCTGGAAAACATGCAGGACCCGGGAAACGTTGGAACGATACTGCGAACGGCGGACGCGCTGCACTGCCAGAGCGTTATCCTTGCCGGGGACTGCGCCGATCCGACGGGGCCGAAGGCGGTGCGCGCCTCCATGGGCGCGATATTCCGCCACAGTATTATCGAGCTGCCGACGGCCGCACTCATAGAAAGCGCGGCGGAGCTCAGAATGCCGATATTCGCCGCCGCGCTTGACGGTACGGCCAAAGATATACGCGACGTTGAGCTGCCGGGGAGCTACGCCTTCGCCATAGGAAACGAGGGCGGCGGCCTGAGCGGGGAGCTGCTCGAGGCATCCGCCGCAAGGGTGATAATCCCGATGAGCGAACGCTGCGAGTCGCTGAACGCGGCGGCCGCGGCGGCGGTGATCCTGTGGGAGATGTTCCGGCGCGGAGGATGAAGAGATATAATGAGGCGGTGATGGGCAAATGGCGGACGTCAGATACTGGCTGTGGCTGTCGCGGCTGAGAAAGCTCAGCCCCGTGGCGGCTCATAAATATCTGGACCATTTCGGTTCGGTAAAGCAGCTGTACTATGCTTCCGCAGAGGATTACCGCCGCATGCCCGGCGCGCAGGAGGCGGAGATAAAGCTCCTTGCAGATAAGCGGCTCGACGAGGCCGATGATATTGCGGAAAAGTGCGAAAAGCTTGGCATACGCATTCTAAGCCTGCGTGATTCGGCATATCCTGATCGCCTGCGGAACATATACGACGCGCCGCTCGTGCTTTATGTTAAAGGCAGTCTGCCGGATATCGATTCGCTGCCGTGCATGGCGATAGTCGGGACAAGGCGCGCTTCGGCCTACGGCAGGCGCTGCGCCAGACGTTTTGCGGCAGAGATGACGCGCAGCGGCGGGGTCATCGTCTCGGGCCTTGCCGAGGGGATAGATTCCGAAGCCATGCGCGCGGCCATTGAGGCCGGAGGACCCGTGATAGGCGTTCTCGGAACGGGCGTGGACGTTGTCTTCCCCGCGTGGAACACCGAGCTTCAGAACGCCGCGTGCGAGCACGGTGCGCTCATAAGCGAGTATCCGCCCGGAACGCGCGGAAACAAAATAAGCTTTCCGCAGAGAAACCGCATAATAAGCGGCATTTCTCTCGGCGTTGTCGTCATTGAAGCGCCGGAGAGGAGCGGCTCGCTCATAACGGCCGCGCGGGCCTCCGAGCAGGGGCGGGATGTATACGTCGTACCCGGAAATATTGACGATCCCGGCTTCGTGGGCTCAAACCGGCTCATACGCGACGGAGCCGCGCTGGCGAGCGACCCGTGGGAAATACTCTCCTGCTATCGCTGGCAGTTCCCTCGCAGGATCCAGCACAGAGATAACAAAAAACGCCCTGTAATGGAGGCCGTCAGGCGCATTGCGGAGGCGGCGTCCGGCAAAAATACGGATAATTCAGCAAAAAAAGCTGTTGACAACGAAAAAGACAGGGAATATATTGACCTAAAAGACGCCGCCGGACTGTCGGAGGACGAGCTGGCGGTGATATACGTTCTGTCCGATGGCGAAAAGCAGGCGGATGAGATAATTCAGGCGACGGGAATGGACGCGTCCGACGTCCTTTCCGCCATAACCATGCTTGAGCTTGAGGGCTATATACGCGTTAACGACGGGCAGCGCTTCGAGCTGACCCGATGAGTGTATGCGGCATGAGCCGAAGATGAAATAGGAGCTGTAAAATATATGGCAAAATCCGGCGCGGCGCTGGTGATAGTCGAGTCACCCGCCAAAGCGAAAACGATAGAAAAATACCTTGGTAAGGATTATAAGGTAACGGCCTCGATGGGCCACCTGCGCGACCTGCCCAAAAGCAAACTCGGCGTGGATATAGAGGGCGGCTTTGTCCCGAACTATCTGCCCATAAAGGGCAGGGAGGAAAAGATCGAGGAGCTCAGAGACGCGGCGAAAAAGGCCAGCATCGTCTATCTCGCGACCGACCCTGACCGTGAGGGAGAAGCCATATCCTGGCATCTCAAGGAGC
>CAKTED010000298.1 GCA_934546725.1 uncultured Oscillospiraceae bacterium
CCTCACCGCAGCCATCTATCTGACAGATAGAAAGCTCTATCCCCTCCAGATTATTCTGCGTGAGATCCTCATTGAGTCCTCTGGTACATCCGACTTTAACCTCGGCAGTGAAATCAGCAACTTCGACCTTTACAAGAAGCTCATTCAGTATTCCACCATCATTTTTGCAACACTGCCTATCCTCTGCATCTATCCCTTCGTTCAGAAGTATTTCGTCAAGGGCGTTATGATCGGATCCATCAAGGGTTAAAACGTATAAGCTACGGGGCCTGCCACAGTACATCTGTGGCAGGCTCCTGTTTTCACATATGTGAATGGACGGGATTCTTGCAATATGGTATTGAATTTACGGAGCATTTGGGGTATACTATACCCGAAAGCGTGGAGAATATGCCTGTGGCATGTGCCGCGCACAGCCAGAAGATTAGATACGGAGGCAGATTAAAATGGTTGAACTTAAGAAAGATACTCAGATATCGGAAATTCTCGAAATTGCTCCCGAGGTCATTCCCCTTTTTCAGGAGATCGGTATGCACTGCCTGGGCTGCGCTCTTGCAAGCGAAGAGAATGTCGAGGAGGCCTGTATGGCTCACGGCGTAGACGTTGACGCTTTCCTTGCAAAGTGCAACGAGGTCATTGCTGATTTTGCTGAATAAGCCGGACTTTTTTTGCGGCTGAGTGGGGGGACGGCTTTCTGCCGCCCCCCAATTTGATATTATGCGCCGTCGGGAGGTACCTGTATGAGTTCGGATAAAAAAATCAGGCTTTCGCCGAGACTTGCCGCATGTGCGGACTATGTACCGCAGGGCTCAAGCCTTGTGGACGTGGGCACGGATCACGCATATCTGCCCGTGTGGCTCATTCAGAACGGGCGCGTGCGCCTGCCGGTAACGGCGTGCGACATAAATGCCGGACCGCTGGACAGAGCGCGCAGGTCCGCGCGCGAGTATGGCGTGGAGCAGAGCATAAGCTTTTTGCTTAACGACGGTCTTGCCGGAACGTCTGAGGAGCTTGCGGAGACGGTCGTGATAGCCGGTATGGGTGGCGAGACCATCGCGGGCATAATCGAAGCCTCCGGCTGGAACTGGAGCGAGCGGCACTCACTTGTGCTCCAGCCGATGAGCAAAATACCGGAACTTTGTACATACCTCTATTCCGCCGGGTTCCATGTCGAAAAAAACCGCCTTGTGTGCGACGGTGGGGAAATATATCGCGTGCTGCTCGCACGGCGCGGCGATCGCCGGATGCCCCCGCCGCTTGAGCTGTACACCGGTGAGCTTGACCTCCGCGACCCTTTGGGCACGGAATACCTCAAGAAGCTGGAAATAAAATTTCGCCGCGCGGCGCAGGGACTTGCAAGCTCCGGCAGGGCAGACGAAAAAACACTGCGCGAGCTGCGTGAGCTGTGTTCTGCGGCCGAAGCGGCTGGAAGGAAAATGAAATATGACGTCGATAAATGAAATATTTGATTTTTTGAACCGCAAGGCTCCGATAGAATATAAGATGGATTTTGATAACCCCGGTTTTCTCGTGGGCAGCGGAGAGTGGGAGACCGATAAGCTCCTGCTTGCGCTGGATATAACGGACGAGGTCATTGACGAGGCTATGGAGCGCGGCGCAGGACTTATCGTTTCGCACCATCCGTTGTTTTTCAGCCTGAAGAGCGTGACGGATAAAACGTCGCAGGGGGCTCGCGCCGTAAAAATGATCGAGCACAAAATCGCTGCTATCTGCATGCATACAAATCTCGATGCGGTCCATGAGGGCGTGAACGACGCGCTGGCGGAGCGCCTGGAGCTTGGCGAGATAGAGCCGTTTGAGCTTTCGGGAACCGACGGCGAGGGCAATTTTTACGGCATTGGCCGGATAGGAAAAACGAAAGAACCGATGGAGCTGGCGGAGTTTTTAAGACTCGTAAAGGAGTGTCTGAACGGTAACGGCCTGCGCTACCATGATGCCGGACGCAGCGTGAACCGCGTGGCCGTCGGAGGCGGCTCCTGCGGAAATTATCTTGAGCTGGCGGCCCAAAAGGGCTGCGACACCTTCGTTACCTCGGATGTGAAGTACGATACCTTCCTTGATGTGAAGCGGATGGGAATAAATCTGATAGACGCGGATCATTTCTGCACGGAAAACGTGGTCATCCCGGTGCTCGAGCGCTGGCTGACGGCGGCGTTTCCCAAGCTTACGGTAATGGTTTCGCAGTGCCATGCGCAGACGGCGCAGTTCTTTTGAGATGAATTCTCGCAGAAATGCAAGCATTTCTGCGAAGGGATGCAGCCCGCCGCGCGCACTCGCTGCGCTCGCACACTGGCAGGCTGAGAAGAGTTTTTTCCGAGGTACAGAAGGTGAATTGCCCCGCA
>CAKTED010000299.1 GCA_934546725.1 uncultured Oscillospiraceae bacterium
CGCGGCTTTGTATTCTGCCGTATGTCTGCCTTTGCCGGGCCGGGAGAGTCTCATTTCTTCGTCCCGGTCATCCGGAAACATGTCGGGGAGGAACATCAGCAGCAGAAGTATCGCGCCTGCGGAAATCGCAACGTACATTCCGGGCGGGTGCTGGATGTAATTTGTCGCATAGCCCAGATATGGGATGGAGAAAACCGGCGTACCAATGACGTTTTTATAATGAACAAGCCGAGCGTCTTCTGCTTCGTTTGCGTCGCCCTTGGTGCGGAAGCGGATCACGGTGGGGTCTTCCTCGTCGGGGACAATGCCCACAACGCGGTGCGTGGCCACGGTGTTTTCGTCCAGCATAAACGTGATGGGCTGCCCCTCCTGGATGGCGTAAGGGTCTACCTTTTTTACATAGATCAGAGAGCCGGTGTGATACGTCGGCTCCATGGAGCCGGACAGCACGGTGAACACCTGCAATCCGGCAACTCTTGCGCCCACCAGCAGAAGCGCCAGAATCACCACCAGCGCAACCAGAATGCTGCTGACCACATTCCACACCTTTTTGAGAGATTTGCTCATATAGCTTCTTCCTGATTCCTTAATGCTTCCACTTATTTAGACATAATTCGCATTATGTCGGGAGCAAACAACATATATATACAAAGTTTGCATTAATCCTTGATATTTTTATAGCACTTGCCGCTTGAAAATTCAAGTTTCAATGCAGAAAAAGTTCACAAAAAAGCGAAAAAATCTAACCGCCGTACATGTTGTCGAAAACGAGCAACGCAACAACACCCTCTGCGGCTTTATTTCAAAAAAACGTGGAAGAGGGTGTGCTTTTGTGCGCCCAAAATGGAAGATCATTTTCGTGTCGAACGCCCGCCGCTGCTGCTCCTTTGGACATAATGCGAATTATGTCGGGCTTTTTTCTATACGACCAGCCCCAACCGTTCGAGCTTCTGGCGGTGCTCCGTGCCGGAGGTCATGATATAGATGCGGGTCGTATCTACGCTGCTGTGCCCTAAAATATCCGCCAGCTTTGCAATGTCCTTTTCGATGCCGTAAAAGGTTCTGGCAAAGAGTTTCCGCAGGTTATGGGGAAAGACCTTGCCCGGCTTTACCCCGGCGGCTTTGCACAGCCTTTTCATCTGCGCCCATATGGCTTTCCGATCCAGAGGTTTTCCGCGCCCCGTGAGAAAGATCACGCCGGAGCGGATTTTCTGTTTTCCGGCATAATCCAGAAGCAGCCGTCTCAGCTTGCCGGGAAGCAGGATCGTCCGGGTCTTGGCCTTGCAGCGCACAATAACCTCCCCGCGCCTCACCGCTTCCGCCGTAAAATATTTCAGTTCGGACACGCGGATGCCGGTGGAGCAAATGGTCTCCATCACCAGCCGAAGCTGCTCGTTCTTCCCTGCCGCTTTTAAAAGCTGCTCGTACTCTGCCTTTGTCAGCTCCTTTTCCTCCGCACAATAAACCTGACGCTGCACTTTGAGGGATTTCACCTTGCAGTCCGGCCAATCCATGAAAATCAGGAAGCTGTTCACGCTGGCCAGCATGGAATTGATGGACCGCACTGCATAGCTTTCTTCCAGCAGATGGTTTTTGTAATGGATAACCAGCTCCTTCTCTACTGGCGTTTCTCCGATAAAGGCTTGAAAAGCACGGACGTCCCGGAGGTATTTCTCCACGGTGACCGCACTTTTTTCGTCCCGGATCAGATATTGGCGAAAGGCCTGTATCGCTTCTTCGGTAATTCTTTTTTGTTCCATTGGTAATTTCGCCTGCTTTCCTTTTTGGTCTGCACATATTGTAATCATGTTTCGGACAAAGGGAAAAGCAGAGAAACAACTTTAATAAAATCGTAGGTTCAGCACGACATGCGCAGGACGAGAAAAAGCACCTGTCCAGCGGATTTACTGAACAGGTGCTTTTGGCAGGCTGCAAAAGAGCCAACGGGAATTTTCCGTTGGCTCTTTTCCGTTATTTATTCTCCGGCAGCTCCGGGAATTTTGCGTCCTGCACGGCGTAGGGGGCTTCTTCCGCCGCGGTGGGCAGGAGCTTGGCTGCGACCACAAGGCGCTGATCGCCGGTGCCGTCCTTGTCGTACAGCGTGCAGCACGTCGAGAGCGTCAGAATCTTATCCCCATCCTCGATAGCCGCGCCGTCGATGGCGAAGAGATTCTTCCGCGCCACCGTTTCGAGATACTCCGTCCGCTCCTTTTCCGTCTCGAATTCGGGGCGGATGTAGTCAAACTCCGTATCTGTCACGAACACCGCCGTGATCTGGAAGATCATGTTCTCGCCGTCCACGGAGAGGTAGATATACGGATTTTCCTGCACATATCCGGCGTCCATATACC
>CAKTED010000300.1 GCA_934546725.1 uncultured Oscillospiraceae bacterium
CTCTGGTAGGACTGAATGGTGGAAATGCCCATCTTGGAGGCTATCTTGACTATGCCGCTGAGAATGGCGTTATTGTAGTCGGCAATGGCGGCGTAGGGGTCCTTATCGAGCATTCCATTTTCGACAAGCTCAATTATGCTGTCCTGCGCGAGATAGGGATTTATCGCGCGAGCGCCGTAGCCGAGAAGCATGGCGAAATGGTGAACATCCCGCGGCTCGGCGCTTTCAAGGATGACCGAAACTGCAGTGCGCTTTTTTGTCCGAATAAGGTACTGCTCAAGCGCGGATACCGCCAGAAGCGAGGGAATGGCGATATGGCTTTCGTCAACGCCGCGGTCGGAAAGAATGAGGATATTTGCGCCGTTATGATACGCCTTGTCGCAGGTCGTGAAGAGGCGGTCGAGCGCGCGGTCAAGAGGGGTGTTTTTATAGCAGAGGAGGGAAATGGTGGCGGATTTCATGCCGGGGGCGTCGAGATTTTTTATCTTCATCAGGTCAATACTTGTGAGAATGGGGTTATTCACCTGAAGTACGCGGCAGTTCTCAGCCGTTTCGCTGAGAAGGTTGCCGTCGGTGCCGATATATATCGTTGTATCCGTAACGACCTTCTCGCGGATCGCGTCTATCGGGGGGTTCGTCACCTGTGCAAAAAGCTGCTTGAAGTAGCTGAAAAGAGGCTGGTGCTTTTCGCTGAGCACGGCCAGGGGAATATCGGTTCCCATGGCGGCGGTGGGCTCACTGCCCGTTTTCGCCATTGGAAGAATGGTGTTTTTGATATCCTCGTATGTATAGCCGAAGGCCTTGTACAGCCTTGCGCGGGTCTCGGCGTCGTAGGATTCCACCTTGCGGTTGGGAATGCTGAGGTCGGAGAGGTTAACGAGCTGCTGATCGAGCCATTCGCCGTAGGGATAGCGGGCGGCATAGCCCTCTTTGAGCTCATCGTCCTCAATGAGCCGACCGGCCACGGTGTCCACGAGCAGCATTTTGCCGGGGCGGAGGCGGGATTTTTTTACTATCTTTTCCGGCGGGAAGTCAAGCACGCCTACCTCCGAGGCGAGGACAAGGTATCCGTCGTCGGTTATATAATAGCGCGAGGGACGAAGACCGTTCCTGTCCAGCACTGCGCCGAGCGTGTCGCCGTCTGTGAAAAGTACGGAGGCGGGGCCGTCCCAGGGCTCCATCATGGTCGCATAGTAGCGGTACATGTCGCGCCTTGCGGTGGACATGACCTTGTCGTTTTTCCAGGGCTCTGGAATGAGGATCATAACGGCGAGCGGGAGCTCGATTCCGTTCATGACGAGAAACTCAAGGGCGTTATCGAGCATGGCGGAGTCGGAGCCGGAGGTGTTCACAATCGGGAAGACCTTTTCAAGATCGTCCGGCATTATGCGCGAGCGCATGGTCTCCTCGCGGGCGAGCATACGGTCCTGGTTGCCGCGGATCGTGTTTATTTCGCCGTTATGAAGGATAAAGCGGTTCGGATGCGCGCGCTCCCAGCTGGGATTTGTATTGGTTGAAAAGCGGGAATGAACTGTGGCTATGGCGGATTCATAATCGGGATCCTGAAGATCGGGATAAAATTTGCGCAGCTGACCTACAAGGAACATGCCCTTGTAAACTATCGTCCTGCTCGAGAAGGAGGGAACGTAGGTGTCCACGCTCGACTGCTCAAAAACGCGGCGGGCGATATAGAGCTTCCTGTCGAAGTCGAGTCCGCGGGAAACATTGTCCGGACGCCTTACGAAGCACTGCATGATATATGGCTGACAGTCGCGTGCCTTCTGCCCGAGAATGTCGGAGCAGACGGGAACGTCGCGCCAGGCGAGAAATTCAATGCCTTCCTTTTCAAGGATGACCTCCATCATCTTCTTTGCCTGATTGCGCTTGAGCGAATCCTGCGGGAAGAAGAACATGCCCACGCCGTAATCGCGCTCGCTTCCAAGCTCAATGCCGAGTTCGGCGGCGATTTTCGTGAAAAATTTGTGCGATATCTGTAGAAGAATGCCGACGCCGTCACCGGTCTGGCCGGTGGCGTCCTTACCCGCGCGGTGCTCAAGCTTTTCCACGACCTGAAGCGCGCGGTCGACGGTTTCGTGCGTTTTTATGCCCTTTATGCTTGCCACGGCGCCGATACCGCAGGCGTCGTGTTCAAAGCGCGGGTCATACAGTCCTCTTTGCTGTTCCATAGTGCATCATTCCTTCATATTTAAGGATAGTTAATATGAGTCTGTCAAAAAGCTTTGCCTGTAAGATGGTTATGCAGGCAGTCTCACAGAGTTCCGTCATCCGCAGATGACGGAATAAAATCAAATCACGTTTTTTACGAGGACATGCGCCTC
>CAKTED010000301.1 GCA_934546725.1 uncultured Oscillospiraceae bacterium
ACCCGGTAAAAATCAAAAATTGTACATGACAAAGTCGGGACAGGCAAAATAAGCCTATCCAATTCTACCCTTTGTCAGCCTGCCCTCGTTATTCTGGCTTACGCATTTGGAGCCCAAACGGCTCTGCGCATGCTTTTCAGCCTTCCCAGGGCTTTCACCCCAGTGACCGGCTCGCGCCGCGAAAAGCATGCTCCTGCGCTTACAGCACCGGGTGTCAGCTCCGGACTCGAACCGGATTCCCTTATCCCCGCGCCTGCATGAAAGGCAGTCATCACGCGGAGAAACAGCAAGCATTCAGTTGCGATTATTATACCATATCACAAAATAGAAAGATATGTGCAATATATATATATATATATATTGCAAAAATTGCGAAAACTGTACAAAATGCACGAATGCAAAAAAGCAGATCAGGCCAACCAGCTTGCGAGACCGACGATAAGCGTCATTGTGACTATCGAAAGAAGAGTGGAGGAGGCGACGCAGCCTGCCGAAAGCTCGGCCTCGCCGTCATACTTTGTGGCGAACATCGTTGATATCGCGGCGACAGGCGCGCTGGCGGAAATGACGCAGGAAACGAGCAGGGAGCCGCGTACTCCGAGCAGGTAAAGGCCAGAGAGCATTATGAGCGGCAGGACCACGAGCCGCAGCAGCAGCGTGGTAAATTCGCTGCGGCTGCGCAGCACCCTGCGGAAATCGAGGCAGGCGATATAATAGCCGATTATCATCATCGGAACAGGGGTATTGAGCGCGGAGAGGTACTCGATGGGCTTTGATATTATGCCCGGCAGGCGGATTGAGCAGAAGAAGAGCAGCAGCCCGATGCTGACGCTTATCGTGCCGGGATTGAGCAGCGCTTTTTTGACGGATATCTTCTCCCTGCCGTTGCACATGAGGGCGAGACCGTATGTCCAGAGGAAAATGTTGAATACGGCGATATAGGACGCGCCGTAAAATACGGCCTCGTCGCCGATGAGCGCCTGCTGGAGCGGCAGAGACATATAGCCGCAGTTTGAAAAAATGACGCCGAAGCGGAAAACGCTGCGCCGCGCCCTGTCCCTGTCGCGGATGAATATGAAGCCGAGAAGTATGGCCAGAACGTGCCCCACGGCGGCGGCCGCGGCGGATATCAGAAAGCCGCTCAGAAGCTCACGCTGAAATTCGCGCTGGAACGCGTTTATCAGCATGCTGGGGGTGATGATATACAGCATGAGCTCGGTTATGCATTTGACGCCGCCGGGAGTGAGAAAGCGGAGCCGCTGGCACACGAAGCCGACGCCCATGAGGATGAAGAGAATAAATACCTGCGTTCCGACTATTTTAAAGCTTTCGATCATTTCTGCTACCTCTTATTATATAATGAAGCCGCCGTTTACGCCTATCGTCTGCCCGGTGATGAAGCGGGCGGCGGGGGAGGCGAGAAAGCGCACGCACCAGGCCACATCCGCGGGCGAGCCGAGAGATTCGAGCGGAGTTTCGTCGCGCAGCGCGTCGAGCTCCGCCGGGGAAAAGCGCGCCATCATGTCCGTTTCGATGCAGCCGGGGGAAACGGAATTTACGCGGATCCCGGAGGGGCCGAGCTCCTTTGCAAGCGCCTTTGTCAGCGCGATGACGCCGCCCTTGGAGGCGGAATATGCCGCCTCGCACGAGGCTCCGACCTGCCCCCACATGGAGCTGATGTTTATGATGCAGCCGGATTTCTGCCGCACCATGGCCGGGATAGCGGCGCGGCAGCAGTTGAAAACGCCGCCGAGATTTACGGCCAGAAGCCGGTTCCAGCGCTCGAAGCTGAGATCGGTTAGCAGGCCGTATTCGCTTATCCCGGCGTTGTTTACAAGCAGCGATATCTCGCCGAGATCGGCCCGCACAAGGGAGAACATCCTTTCCACTGCCTCGGGGTTGGAAACGTCTGCGCAGACGGCAATCCCGCCAAGCTCGCGCGCAAGCTCATCCGCCGCGGCGGCTGAGCTCTGGTAATTTACGGCCACATTCCAGCCGTCTGACGAAAGTGCGCGGCATATCTCGCGGCCAATGCCGCGAGACGCGCCGGTTACAAGCGCTGTTTTGCTCACTGTAAAAATAGCTCCTTTTATGTCGAAGGTAAATTTTGAAAAAGGCTTGACAAATGAAAATTGCTGTGCTATTATAACATAGCTATCGGGAAAACGAAAGCAAAACTTTTATATCGCGGGGTAGAGCAGTTCGGTAGCTCGTCGGGCTCATAACCCGGAGGTCGTGAGGTTCAAATCCCACCCCCGCAACCATCTTGAGTGACCAAAATAGATACACTCACCTGAAACCCCTGAGAAATCAGGGGTTTCAGCGTTTTTATGCCCTG
>CAKTED010000302.1 GCA_934546725.1 uncultured Oscillospiraceae bacterium
GAGCATGGTCGTACATAAGGAGGACATCGTCGGCATATTCGACATGGAAAACTGCTCCTATTCCCGGCACACGCGAAGGTTTCTCTCGCTCTGCGAGGACGCGGGAGAGGTCGTTGACGTAAGCACCGACCTGCCCCGTGTGTTCGCCCTCTGCGTTTCGCCCGAGGGTGAGGAGACGGTCTACCTTTCTCAGATATCCTCTCAGACGCTTGCAAGGCGCTGGGAGCGCAACGATATCACGGAGTAACGGGCGCGCTGTCATTGCATGTCATTCGGAGAGAGCGGCAGATTTTAATGCGGAATTATTGCACGTCATTCAGAGGGAGCGAAGCTTAAATATTGCTGTCATTCAGAGCCTGCGTAAGCAGGCGAAGAATCCCCTGGTTGGTTCTGTCGGGGTAACGACTCACTTTCTTCAGTTACGCTGTCATTCTCGCGCTCTGCGCGGGAATCCCACTGTTGGTTGCGTGAGGGTAACGACGACGTACTGCCATGCCCCTCCTCGGGGGATCCCCGCTTCGCGAGGATGACGGTGGAGGAGGGCGACTCTCCCGCGTCCACTGTTGGGCGTGTGCCCCTGACCGGGGGATTCCACGGCCTGCGGCCTCTGAATGACGGAAGTGGTGGGCCTCCGCGTCCACTAAAAAGACGCCCCACACACACGCCCCCACACACCAACACAAACATACCGGCTGCTCCCGCGGCCTTCACATAATCCCCAGACGGAAAAACACAGTCACATAACGATAACCCGCCTCCGGTGCTGCCGGAGTTCATGAAAACGGAGGTCAAAATGGACATAAACAGAAACGAAAAAGAAGACGACGCCTCGCAAATTCAGGTCCTTGAGGGTCTTGAGGCCGTGCGCAAGCGCCCCGGCATGTATATCGGCACGACGAGCGTCCGCGGCCTGCACCACCTTGTCTACGAGGTGGTCGACAACTCCATCGACGAAGCGCTCGCGGGCTTCTGCACGCACATCGAGGTGACCATAGAGCCCGGCGACATCATCAGCGTCAAAGATAACGGCCGCGGCATCCCCGTAGGCATCCAGGGCCAGACGGGCAAGAGCGCGCTGGAGGTCGTTTTTACCGTGCTGCACGCGGGCGGCAAGTTTGGCGGCGGGGGCTACAAGGTCTCCGGCGGCCTGCACGGCGTGGGCGCGTCCGTCGTTAACGCGCTCAGCGAATGGCTCGAGGTCCGCGTCTGCGACGGTGCGGACATATGGGAGATGAAGTTCGAGCGCGGAAACGTTACCGAGCCGATAACGAAGATCGGCAGCGGCACGGAGCGCGGCACCTTCGTCCGCTTCAAGCCGGACGCCGAGATATTCGAGGATACGGTCTATTCCTTCGACACACTGCTCACGCGTCTGCGCGAGCAGGCCTTCCTGAACGCCGGTCTGCGCATAACGCTCGAGGACCTTCGCCCCGGCATGGAGCAGAAGGAGACCATGCACTACGAGGGCGGCATCCGCTCCTTCGTCGAGGTGCTGAACAAAAATAAAACACCCCTGCACGAGCAGGTCATCTACTTCTCCTGCGAGGGCGAGAACAATACGGCAGAGATCGCCCTGCAATATACGGACAGCTATACCGAGACGCTGCTCTCCTTTGCCAACAACATCCATACCGGCGAGGGCGGCATGCACGAAACGGGCTTCAAGAGCGCGCTGACGAAGGTCATCAACGACTACGGAAAGAAGTACAACCTCCTCAAGGGCGACGAAAAGCTCAGCGGTGAGGATACGCGCGAGGGCCTGGCGGCCATCATCAGCGTAAAGCTCACGGAGGCGCAGTTTGAGGGCCAGACGAAGACGAAGCTTGGCAACAGCGAGATAAGAACGCTTGTTGACGGTCTCGTCAGCGAGAAGCTTGGCGACTTCTTTGAGGAGAATCCCGCCGTTGCCCGCGCGATAATCGATAAGGCCATGATGGCCTCCCGCGCGAGAGAGGCGGCAAAGCGCGCGCGCGACCTTACCCGCCGCAAGAGCGCGCTGGAGAGCTTCCGCCTGCCCGGCAAGCTCAGCGACTGCAACGAGCGCGACCCCGCGCTTACCGAAATATACATCGTCGAGGGCGACAGCGCGGGCGGCTCCGCCAAGGGCGGCCGCGACGCCCGCTTCCAGGCCATCCTCCCCCTCTGGGGCAAGATGCTCAACGTTGAGAAGGCGCGCGCGGACAAGGTCTATGGCAACGACAAGCTCGCACCCGTCATAACCGCGCTCGGCGCGGGCATCGGCAGCGAGTTCAATATCGAAAAGCTGCGCTACCACAAGGTCATCATCATGGCCGATGCCGATGTCGACGGCAGCCATATCCGCACGCTCATGCT
>CAKTED010000303.1 GCA_934546725.1 uncultured Oscillospiraceae bacterium
TTCCATGTCGCGCTCCTCCCGCCCGGCGGACGGAACGGAGAGCGGCGTTTGCCGCGACGCGGACGCGACCGGCGTCGCCGTTCTCACTGCCGAGCAGTTTAAGGACAGCTCTCTGCCCTATAAGCTCGATACCGCGAATTCGCAGTTCAGAACCTATGTCTGGAAGGCGGGTACGGAGCATCCCGAGCTTACTTCTGACCCCAAGGAGGTCTCCTATAAGCTCGCGGTTTCCGCGAAGAAGGGAAATGCCGCTGCCGGAGGCAGCGTTACCTTCAAGGCCGGCGGCAATCTCGCCGGTGAGGAGGGCGTTGTCACAAGCTACGGCACCTCCTATGAGATCACCTTCACCAACGCTGAAGGCTATTCCGTAAAGATCGAGGGCATGCCCACGGACGCCGTGAAGAGCGAGAACGGCAGCACCGTAACATATACCGGCGAGCTTAAGGACGACGTCGTTGTATACTACGTCTACTATAAGCCCGGCTCCACCGGCGCCTTTGATAACGAGCCGGAGGACGGCATATACCATATAAAGAACGCCGACGAGCTGCTCGGCTTTGCCGAAATCGTAAACGGCGGAAAGAATTTTGACGGCAAGACCGTTGTTCTTGACGCGGATATCGATGTCTCCGACCGTTACTTCGAGCCCATCGGAACGTGGGATAACAAGTTCCTCGGCAGCTTTGACGGTAAGGGTCACAGCGTTACCCTCAAGATAGACCGCGAGGATATCGACTATGTCGCCCTCTTCGGCTATGTTGATTCCGCGACCGGTGAAACGCCCAACAAGATAGCGAACGTTGTTATCAAGGGCAGCGTGACCGGTAACGGATATGTCGGCGGCGTGGCCGGACGCAGCCTCGCTGATATTGAAAACTGCCGCAACGAGGCGGCCATAACGGGTCTCGATACCTATGTCGGCGGTATCGTCGGCGGAAGCTGGAACGGGTACTTCGTCACCGGCTGCATGAACAGCGGCGAAGTTACCAGTGCGGGCAGCTATGTCGGCGGCATTGGCGGCAGCGCCTCCGTAGTGCGCTGCGGCAACACCGGTAAGATCACCGGTGAGGACTATGTCGGCGGCGTTACCGGCTCCGGCACGGTGGAAAGCAGCTATAACGCGGGCGTGGTAAGCGGCACCGGCAGCAGAGTCGCCGGTCTGTTCGGCTCCAGCTCCGGAGAAGTCCCCGCGAAGGACAGCTTCTCCTTCGGCGCCGGAGTAAAGCTTGGCGGATACAACTACAGAGACGTTGTAAACTGCTACTCCGACTTTGAGGGCGATACCACCAACGGCGTCATCGTTCAGGACGCGGCCTCCTTCGGGACCTTCGAGCTGCCCTGGCTGCTTGACGCAAACGGCAAGACCGAGCGCAGCTTCAACTGGACGAAGGGCGAGAAGTACCCCCAGTTTGCAGCCGCGGACAGCAAGAAGGTATACCGCCTTATAAGCATTGCCGGTTACGGCAGCGTTGAGGAGGGCGGCAGCGTTCTTGTCGGCCTTGGCGATACTCCCACCATGGCCTCCGTAGCCTACGGCGAGGAAGGCAGCGCGTTCACCATTGTTGTAACTCAGAACGATAAGGATACCTACGCTCTTGGCGTGACCATTCCCGAGGGCGCGACCGAGGAGCCTGAAGGAACCTGGAAGGGAACTCTCGCGGCGGATATCGTCGTAGACTTCTCCTTTGAGGCGAAGGGCGACTCCAGCTGGCTGAACGTTGAGGGCGACGTTTATGAGATCGGCACTCCCGATCAGCTCATCGCTCTGCGCGCGGCCATCATCGGAGGCAACACCTTCGAGGGCAAGACCGTAAAGCTCACCTCCAATATTGATATGACGGGCAAGACCTTCGTCGGCATAAGCTCCGAGGAAAAGCTCTTCAAGGGTACTCTTGACGGCCAGGATCACAAGATCAGCGGCCTCGAGATCGTAAACGCTGAGAAGAGCAACATGGCTCTCTTCCCCATAATGGATGGAACCACCGTCAAAAACCTTGTTGTGGCCGGAAAGATCGAGGGCGCGAATAACGTCGGCCTCATCGCCGGTTATATGAAGAACGGCAGCGTTATCGAGAACTGCGTCCTCGTTGAGGGCAGCAGCATCACCGGCGTTGAGTGCGTCGGCGGCGCTGCGGGCCGCGTAAGCTTTGACAGCAGCATCACCGGCTGCTCGAGCCGCGTGGTTCCCGCCGAGGGCGAGAACGAGGCCATTGTGGTCGCCGTCAGCGCCGATAAGTACGCGGGCGGTATCGCGGGCTGGATAGAGGCCGCTCCCGAGACCGAAGAGGCTGCTCAGGCAGAGGAGGGCGAGCC
>CAKTED010000304.1 GCA_934546725.1 uncultured Oscillospiraceae bacterium
AGCCTTGAGATTCTGGGCTACGTTTTGCTTGCGCCAGTGCTGCTCGGCATAACGCGCGCGGAGGCGGCCGTTATGGGGGCCGTTATGGGCGCGGTGTCACCGGCGGTTGTCGTGCCGCGCATGCTGCGGCTGATGGACGAGGGGTACGGGGCGAAGCACAGCGTGCCGCAGCTGATAATGGCGGGCGCGTCGTGCGACGATGTGTTTGTAATAGTGCTGTTTACGTCGTTTATGAGCATGGCGCAGGGCGAAAGCGCCGGATTCGGAGCGATACTCCAGGCTCCGGTTTCAATATTGCTTGGAGCCGCCGTCGGCGCGGTCTGCGGGCTGGCGGCAGAGGAGCTTTTAAAGCTGCTTCGCCGGCGAGGAAAAACGCCTGGTGAGAACGAAACGGTGATAACGGCGCTTGCGCTTGCGCTGCTTCTCTGCGCCGTTGAGAGCATGCTGAGCGGGAGAGTGCCGTTTTCGGGTCTGCTTGCGGTCATGGGAATGGCGTGCATGACAGGCCAGCGGGCGAAGGAAAGCGCGCAGCTGCTTTCGGAGCGCTTCGGAAGGCTTTGGAGCGCGGCGGAGATACTGCTTTTTGTACTCGTTGGGGCGGCGGTGGACGTGAGGTATACTCTTGCGGCCGGTGCAATGGCGGTGGTTATGATATTCGCGGCGCTGATCTTCAGGGCGATAGGTGTCCTGCTCTGCATGGCCGGGACGCGGCTTGAGCGAAGGGAAAGACTGTTCTGCGCCCTGGCGTACCTGCCGAAGGCTACGGTCCAGGCCGCCATCGGGGCTGCGCCGCTTGCCGCCGGACTTTCGAGCGGCAGCATGATACTTTCTGTGGCGGTGCTGGGGATAATCATAACCGCGCCGCTCGGAGCGATATGCATGGATGCGACATATAAAAAACTGCTTGAAAGAGAATAAAAAAGCTCAGGCAGTATAAAAAACCGCCTGAGCCTTTTGCCGTTGCATTTGAGCTTACTGCTGCGTTTCAACGTCCTCAAAATCGTCAAAATCGTCGTATGAATCATCGAAGCAGCAGTCGTTATAGGACTCGCCCTTAAGGGCTTCGAGTTTGGTTATGATCTTCTTCACGAAGTCGGAGATCTCATCTCTGAAGCAGAAGGCGGCTCCGACTACGGCTCCGACGGCGGCACAGATGGATATGATCTTTATAAGCTTTTTCATATAAATGTGCTCCTCTCTGAAATTTATGCTGCTGCCGGGGAAGGAAGCTTCGCGGCAGCATCCAATTTATAATATAGTACAACATATCGGGCAAAAAAACAAGATAATTTTTCCACGGTTAAGACGGAAAAATCAAGCGAAAATATCAGTGTAAAATATAATGAAAGGAAGCCGTGGAAAAAATGTACGGAAAGAGCTTTATAACGGGTATGGGCCTTGGCCTTGCCGTCGGCATGACGGTGAGCGCCGTGATGATACCGAAGAAAAAGGTAAAGGGCCCCGCCTGCAAAATGATGAAGGTCGTGGGGGACATCGTGGACAGCGTTTCGGATATGTTCGGCTGAAAATGTAAAGCCCGCAAGGCGTCTGACGGCGCTTTGCGGGCTGATTTTCTCTTATTCCGCTTCGGGAACGGTTTCGGGCTTGAGCATGATGCCGAGATCGTCGAGCTGGGCAGTGTCAACGTTGCCGGGAGCGCCGGTCATGGGCTCGCTGGCGTTCTGAACCTTCGGGAAGGCAACAACGTCGCGCAGGCTGTCGCACTCAAGCAGCTGCATTACGAGACGGTCAAGGCCGATGGCGAGGCCGCCGTGCGGAGGCGCGCCGTATTTGAAGGCCTCGAGCAGGTAGCCGAACTTGAGCTGGGCCTCCTCGTGGCTGAGACCGAGCAGATCAAAGATGCGGCTCTGAAGCTTCGGATCGGTGATGCGGATGGAGCCGGAGGAGAGCTCAATGCCGTTGAGAACAAGGTCGTAGCACTTTGCGCGGACCCTGGATTTATCGGTCTCGAGATATTCGATGCACTCGTCAAGCGGCGCGGTGAACGGGTGGTGCATGGCGACGTACTGGTTGGTATCCTTATCGTACTCAAAGAACGGGAATTCGACTATCCACAGCGGATTCATAACGCCGTGGGGGATGATGTCCAGCCTGCGCGCGACCTCAAGGCGGAGCGCGCCGAGCTGAGGCAGAACGTCGTTTGCATTGTCGCCGGAGATTATGAGAACAACGTCGCCGGTTTCGGCTCCGGCGCGGTCAAGTATGGCCTTCATCTCATCCTCGGTCATGAACTTGGCGAAGGAGGAGGCCGCGCCGTCGGCGGTGAGGCGGACCCAGGCTATGCCCT